>NZ_JBHTSF010000014.1:11622-97146 GCF_042795295.1 Streptomyces sp. NPDC056486 | reverse complement strand
GCCGCTTCCCCCGATGAGGACTGGAACCCGCAAGCCGGCGCCGTCATTCGGGGGGAAGCAGACGGCGCGTGACCCCGCAGTGGGGCCAGTCCCTTGCCCGCGGATTCCTGCCAGATCCGCTGGGGCACATCACCAATCCTGCGCCCCGCGCCACTGGGAACCGCCCGGCAAAGGGCCTCTGCTGCCGGGCCGTTGGTCCCTAAAGGCCTCGTGAGCAAAGCCCGGGTTAGACTCACGCCCGTCACAGGGGTCACAAGGTGCAGCAGGTAAGGGGAGGCCGAGAGCATGGCCGTGCAGTGGAAAAAAATCGGCCTCTTCGCGGTCGTCGTCTTCATTCTCTACGTGATCATCACTGACCCCGCCAAGGCCGCGGACTATGTGCAGATAGGCTTCGAGGCGGTTTCGGACGCCGCACGGAGCATCGGTGACTTCATGACGTGGGTCGCCAACGGAGGCAAGGACTGAGCGGTTCACCCCGCACGCAGTCCGCCGTTCTTCGCCAGCCTCCTCCCGTCTCCTCCCGTCTTCTCCCGCCGTCCTCATCTCCCCGGCCTTTCCAGGAGTGCGCATGATCCGCCATCTGGTCCTCTTCAAGCTCAACGACGGTGTGCGGCGCGACGAGCCGCGCGTCGTCGAGGGCGTCGAGGCCTTCCGCGCGCTCGGCGGGCAGATCCCGGACCTCGCGTTCTGGGAGTGCGACTGGAACATCACCGACCGGCCCATCGCGTACGACTTCGCCATCAACTCGGCGGTCGAGGACATCGATGCGCTGAAGCGCTACATCGAGCACCCTGCCCACCAGGCGGGCGTCGCTCTGTGGCGTGAGTTCGCCACGTGGGTGATCGCGGACTACGAGTTCTGAGCTTCTGAGCCACCTGGCCCAACAGCCCCGCACCAAGCGGCCCCTCACCGGAACGGTGAGGGGCTTTTCTGCGTCTTACGGCCCAACTTGCCCCTCAACACGTAGTTATCAGGTGCTTGCACACAGTGCACATGTCTTGTGATGCTATGACCGCTTTTGACGGATGAGTTGACCAAGGTCGGCTGATCTTGACCGAGCTCGACAGGGCTTGACTGGGCTTGACCGAGAAGGGGTGGCGTTGACCGTGCCGGCCAGTACTGCGCCCGAAGCACCACCCGTACCGACCGCACCACCCGCACCACCCGTGACCCCGCAGGCGAGCAGCAGCCCCGACACACAGAGCGCGCCGGGCCCACAGGGCGTACAGACCGCCCCCACCGCCCCTGGCGCCCTCAGTGCCCCTACCGGCCCCGCCATCCCCACCATCCCCAGCACCCCCAGCAGCAGGGGCGCCGACACCCGGGCCCTGACGCAGGTGCTCTTCGGGCAGCTCAAGGATCTTGAGCCGGGCAGCCCCGAGCACGGCCGCGTCCGCGGTGCGCTCATCGAGGCCAATCTGCCGCTCGTGCGCTACGCCGCCGCCCGTTTCCGCAGCCGGAACGAGCCGATGGAGGACGTCGTCCAGGTCGGCACGATCGGTCTGATCAACGCCATCGACCGCTTCGACCCCGAGCGCGGCGTGCAGTTCCCGACCTTCGCGATGCCCACCGTGGTCGGCGAGATCAAGCGGTACTTCCGCGACAACGTACGAACGGTCCACGTGCCGCGCCGTCTTCACGAGCTGTGGGTGCAGGTGACCGGGGCGACCGAGGACCTCACCACGGCGTTCGGGCGCTCGCCCACGACCTCGGAGATCGCCGAGCGGCTGCGGATCACCGAGGAGGAGGTTCTGGCCTGTATCGAGGCCGGGCGTTCGTACCACGCGACGTCATTGGAGGCGGCCCAGGAGGGCGACGGCCTTCCCGGTCTGCTCGACCGGCTCGGCTATGAGGACCCGGCACTCGACGGCGTCGAACACCGCGACCTCGTCCGCCATCTCCTCGTCCAACTGCCCGAGCGCGAACAGCGCATCCTGCTTCTGCGCTACTACAGCAATCTGACGCAATCACAGATCAGCGCCGAATTGGGCGTTTCTCAGATGCATGTGTCAAGACTGCTGGCCAGAAGCTTCGCGCGACTTCGATCCGCAAATCGTATCGAGGCGTAACCGTATCGAGTGGACTGCTCTCTCGGCGGTCCCGACGATCTCGCGAGCAGAAAAGCCCCAGACCCCCTCTTTCCTGCATCGATGTCACCCTTATTTGTCGACATGTAACTACAGCGTGTTGCCGACATGTGACATTCTGCTGGAACCGCGTTTGCCGGAGCCCCACGTCCGGTATTCAGGTGGAGGCTGCGTTCCTCCGACGGGGACGTCCGCCGTGACCGTCCGCGACCTCAAGGGGGTGGCATGTCCGCAGACCAGGGCAGCTCGAAGGTGCTCACGCTCACCAAGAGCGAATCAGCGCCCGACGCGCTTGCGAGCTCAAGTGTTTCCGGGGCTTCCGCAGCCATCGACACCCGCACCCTGTCCCGCTCCCTGTTCCTGCGGCTCGCCGCACTCGACAAGGACAGCCCGGAACGTGTCTACGTAAGGGACACGCTGATCGAGCTCAATCTCCCGCTCGTTCGCTATGCGGCGGCACGCTTCCGTAGCCGCAACGAACCGATGGAGGACATCGTTCAGGTCGGCACCATCGGCCTGATCAAGGCGATCGACCGCTTCGACTGCGAACGCGGCGTGGAATTCCCGACGTTCGCGATGCCGACGGTCGTCGGTGAGATCAAGCGCTTCTTCCGCGACACGAGTTGGTCGGTGCGCGTTCCGCGCCGCCTTCAGGAGCTGCGGCTCGCGCTGACGAAGACGAGTGACGAGCTGGCGCAGAAGCTGGACCGCTCACCGACCGTTCCCGAACTCGCCAAGGCGCTCGGAGTGTCCGAGGAGGACGTGGTCGACGGCCTGGCCGTCGGGAACGCGTACACCGCCTCCTCGCTCGACTCCCCGGCCGTCGAGGACGACGGCGGCGAGGGCTCCCTCGCGGACCGCCTGGGGTACGAGGACAGCGCGCTCGAAGGCGTCGAGTACCGCGAGTCCCTCAAGCCCCTGCTCGCCAAGCTGCCGCCGCGCGAGCGCCGCATCATCATGCTGCGCTTCTTCGCGAACATGACGCAGTCGCAGATCGGCGAGGAGGTCGGCATCTCGCAGATGCACGTGTCGCGTCTGCTCACGCGGACGCTTTCGCAGCTGCGGGAAGGGCTCATCGCGGACTGATCGCGCTCCCCCTGTGGCTCAAGGCGCCGCAGGGGGACCGGAGTTGCTGACGGGGTTCCTAATTGACGGACCGTCAGCCACACTGGCGCGATGCGACGTGGCATACGGAACGTACTGGGTGCGTCCACGGCTGCCCTATGTCTGGGCGGGCTGCTTGCCGCCTGCGGCGGCGGGGACGGCGACGGCTATGTGGCCACGGGTCCGGCTGCCGCGGGGCCTGAGCGGGCTGCGGGCAAGGGTGTCGCCCCTACCGGGGACGTGGAGTTGGTGCCGTTGGACGGCAGTGCGGCGCCTGGCGGCAAGAGTGGCGGTGACAGCTCCGAGTCACCGGAGCCGGGCAGCTCGGGTGACTCCGCCGACAAGTCCGCGGGCGATGAGGCCGGTTCGGGCTCCCCGGCCACCCCGGACGGCGACGACCCCACGACCGACGGCGCCAAGCCAGGTCGTACGAAGGGGAGTTCACCAACGGGAAGCTCGGAGGGCGGGACGAGCAGCGCCCCCTCCACCCCTTCCGCGCCCGCCACCAGCACTGGGCCCGGCGGGCCCGCGAAGCTCAGCGTCGGCGATCCGCAGCGGAAGCCCGCGGCTGACCGCTGGTGCGAGAAAGTGACCGTCTCCTTTCGCAACACCGGCGGATCGCCGGTGCGGTCCGGAACGGTCACCTTCGGTACGCACGTTATCGGTGCCCTTGGCGTGGACTGGGCCACGATCAAGTCGACCGTGAAGCTGCCTGCGCCTATCGGCGCCGGTGAGCGGGTCAAGAAGACCTGGCCCGTGTGTGTCGAGGCCTGGCGGGTGCCGCTGGGCATGCATGTGGAGACGCAGGACGTCTCCGTGAAGTGGAAGTAGCGCGCCTTCACCTGCGGGTCCGCCGTGGCTGGGCGCGCAGTTCCCCGCGCCCCTAAGCGCCCCTCCGGGGCACCCGTCCCGGCCGGGAGGTCTACTTCAGCGCCAGCCAAGCCACCCCCGCCACCACCACGATCGCGAGTACGACGCCGATGATCAGGCCGATGCGCGGGCCCGCGGGCGCTGCCGCCGGCTGCTGCGCTCGGCCCTGCTGCGGGGACTCGTCGACGAAGGCGCGGAACATCTGCGTGCTGCCGGCGGGGTCGGGAGTGTTCTGGGGGCCCTGGGGGTTGTGTGCCATAGCACGGGACCCTAGCGAACCATCGGGGGTCGGCCCAACCCCCACTGACCACGGACTTTACGAGCGCGGCCCCAGACCTTTGCCGACTCTTTATGCGGTTGGTCCAGTTTTAGTTTGCCTGCGGCAACCAACTGTCTCTATGGTTGCCCTAAGCAACAACATAGGAGGTGCCGTGGCCGCGCAGCGTCATTACGAGGAGCTGGCCCGACAGCTCAGCGCCATCGGTGCCGTGAAACGTGGCCTCGGAAGAGGCCTGCCGCACGACTGCCCGGCAGGGTCCGCCGCCGTACTCATCCTGCTCGACCGGCACGGAGAGATGCGGATGAGCAGGCTCGCCGAGCTGCTCGCCGTGGACATGTCGGTGACAAGTCGCCACGTGGCCCATGTCGCCGAGAAGGAGTGGATCCTGCGGGATCCCGACCCCGCCGACAAGCGCTCCCGGATCCTGCGCCTGACCCCCGAGGGCAAGGCCAAGGTCAACGAGCTGTCCGACCTGTCCATCAGGACACTCACCCACTACTTGCATGACTGGTCCGACGACGAGGTCGTCCAGCTCAGCGTGCTGCTCTCGCGCCTGCGCGACAGCTTCGGGGACTGCCGTGCGGCTTCGGCCCGGCTCCCCGTCGAAGAGACCACCCGTACACCCGCGTAACGAAGAGGAAGCCCAGCCCATGGCAACAACCACACCATCCGGTGTGCGGGGCAGCCACGCCAAGCACGGAGCGGCGCACGACGCGAGCGCTCCGATGACGCACCGCCAGATCATGGAGGCCCTTTCCGGCCTGCTGCTCGGCATGTTCGTCGCGATCCTGTCGTCGACGATCGTCTCCAACGCCCTGCCTGAAATCATCGGCGACCTGGGCGGCGGCCAGTCCGCCTACACCTGGGTCGTCACCGCGTCGCTCCTGGCGATGACGGCGACCACGCCCCTGTGGGGCAAGCTGTCGGACCTCTTCAGCAAGAAGGCCCTGGTCCAGATAGCACTGATCATCTACGTGCTCGGCTCGGTCGTCGCCGGCCTCTCGCAGAACGCCGGGATGCTGATCGCCTGCCGTGTCGTCCAAGGCATCGGCGTCGGCGGTCTCTCCGCCCTCGCGCAGATCGTGATGGCCGCGATGATCGCCCCGCGCGAGCGTGGCCGTTACTCCGGCTACCTCGGTGCGACCTTCGCCGTCGCCACCGTCGGCGGCCCGCTGCTCGGCGGTGTCATCACCGACACCTCGTGGCTGGGCTGGCGCTGGTGCTTCTACGTCGGCGTGCCCTTCGCGATCATCGCTCTGATCGTCCTGCAGAAGACCCTGAAGCTCCCCGTCGTGAAGCGGGACGTCAAGGTCGACTGGGGCGGCGCCTTCTTCATCTCGGCCTCCGTCTCCCTGCTCCTGGTCTGGGTGACCTTCGCGGGCGACAAGTACGACTGGATGTCCTGGCAGACCGGCGCGATGGTCGGCGGTTCGATCGTCCTCGGGCTGCTCTTCCTGCTCGTCGAGTCCAAGGCGCGCGAGCCGATCATCCCGCTGCGGCTCTTCCGCAACCGCACGATCACCCTCGCCTCCATCGCCTCGCTCTTCGTGGGCGTCGGGATGTTCACGGGCACCGTGTTCTTCAGCCAGTACTTCCAGCTGGCACGCGACAAGTCGCCGACGATGTCCGGCGTCATGACGATCCCGATGATCGCCGGTCTGTTCGTCTCCTCGACGGTCTCGGGCCAGGTCATCACCAAGACCGGCAAGTGGAAGGCCTGGCTGGTCACCGGCGGTGCCCTCCTGACCGCGGGCCTCGGCCTGCTCGGCACGATGCGGTACGACACCGAGTACTGGCACATCGCGATCTTCATGGTGCTCATGGGTCTCGGCATCGGCATGATGATGCAGAACCTCGTGCTCGCCACGCAGAACCAGGTCGCTCCCGAGGACCTCGGCTCCGCGAGCTCGGTCGTCACCTTCTTCCGTTCCCTCGGTGGCGCCATGGGCGTCTCGGCGCTCGGCGCCGTGATGGCCACGCGCATCACCCACTATGTGAAGGACGGCGTCGCCGACCTCGGTCCCAAGGCCGCGGGCATGGGCCACGGCGGTACGGGCGGCGGCGGTATCCCGGACCTGGACAAGCTCCCGGCTCCGTTCCGCACGATCATGGAGAGCGCCTACGGGCACGGCATCGCCGATGTCTTCCTGATCGCCGCGCCGCTCGCCTTCATCGCATTCCTGATCACGATCTTCATCAAGGAGGTCCCGTTGCGTACGTCAGGCGGGCTCGCCCAGGCCGCAGAGGCCGCCGAGGTTCCTGCGACCTCTCCCACCGCCTCGGCGTCGGCCGCCACCGCGGTCACCGACGAGCAGCCGGTCCTCGCCTCGGTCGGCGCGCACACCGAAGCGGGCCCCGACGGCACGCAGAAGCTCGCAGCGGTGGCCTCATCGGCCGCCGGTGCGGCCCCTCTGCAGACCATCGGCGGCGGAACTCCGGTCCACGGCTTCGTCCGCGGCGCGGAGAGCGCTCCGGTCCCGCGGGCCGCGGTCACGCTGATCTCCCTCGGGGGACGGCAGTTGGGCCGTGCGGTCGCGCAGGGCGACGGCTCCTACGCGGTGGACGCGCCGGGCGCGGGCTCGTACGTACTGATCGCTTCGGCCGACGGCTTCCAGCCGCAGGCCTCCACGATCGTCGTCTCCGACGAGGCGCTCACGTACGACATCCTGCTGAGCGGCACGAGCGGCCTCAGCGGTGTGGTGCGGGCCTCCGACGGCAAGCTGCCGGTCGCGGGCGCCATGGTCATCGTGACCGACGTGCGCGGCGACGTCCTGGCCACCGGGCTCACCGGTGAGCAGGGCGAGTTCACCTTCGCCGAGCTGGTGCCCGGACAGGTCACCATCGCAGTGAACGCCGCGGGGCACCGTCCGATGGCGCTGCCCGTCGAGGTCGGCGCGGTCGGCGTCACCCGGGTCGAGGTCGAGCTGAACGCCGGTTCGCAGGTGCTCGGCACCGTGCGCGCCAAGGGCGGTCCGCTGAACGACGCCCGCGTCACGCTTGTGGACGCGGCGGGCAACGTCGTCGCCACCGCGACCACCGGGTCCGACGGCGCGTACGCCTTCAGCGACCTGAACAGCGGCGAGTACACGGTCATCGCGACCGGTTACCCGCCGGTGGCGACGGGCCTGACCGTCTCCGGTGACGGTGTCGGCGACCACGACATCGAGCTCGCCCACCCCGGCGAGTAGTCGACCCCGGCCCGTGCGCGCGCTTCGAGCGGATGAGCGCGCACGGGCCGGTTGTGTAAGGGCCCCCGGGTCGGTGGTGACGCACACGGCAGGGGACGGCCGTGTCACCGCCGCCGGGGGCCGCACTCTTTTTGAGCTTCGACTTTTTGAGCTTTGGCAATGGGCAAGGAGAAAAACGGGATGGGACTCAGCGCTCGGATTCGAACGCGTGACGGGTGGGCGGTTTCCCACGCCGTCGTCACCCTCACCGACATGACCGGTACGCAGGTGCTGCGGGCCGCGGCGGACCAGGAAGGCGCCGTGCGCGACGCGACGGAGCTGACCCCTGGCCCGTACACCGTGATCGTCACCGCGGTCGGCTACGCGCCCGTGGCCTCGACCGCGCTCGTCACGGCGAGCGGCCGCGCCGAGGTCGGCAACGTCGTCCTCGCCCGGCAGGGCGGCACGGAGCTGCCGCCGCCCGGGCCGTGGACCATCGACCCGGCGCACTCGACGGTGGGCGCGGTCGCCCAGCACCTGGGGATCACCAGCGTGCACGGCCGTTTCACGGAGTTCGGCGGGCTCGTGGAGATCGCCGAGGACGTGGAGAAGTCACGCGTCGAGGCGGTCATCAGGTCGGCGTCCATCGACACCGGCAACGGCATGCGGGACGGCCACCTGAAGTCGCCCGACTTCCTGGACGTCGAGCAGTACCCGGAGCTCACCTACCGGTCGACCGGCCTCACGCCGGCCGGTTCGGACCGCTGGACGGTCCAGGGCGAGCTGCAGATGCACGGTGTCGTACGCCCGGTCGAACTCGACCTGAGCTACCTCGGCACCGGCGCCGACCCCTGGGGCGGCACTCGCGCGGCCTTCCGGGCCACGGCGGAGCTGCGCCGGGAGGACTTCGCCATGAACTACAACCAGGTGGTGCAGGCGGGCATCTCGGCGATCGGCACCACCCTGCGGGTGGAGCTGGACATCCAGGCGGTCCAAGGGGACTCCCTCCCGCAGGCCTAGCCGTCCGGGCGGGATTAGGGTGCGTTCATGGCACCCAACATTGCTACCAACACCACGGTTTCGGTCGATGAGTTGCTCGACTTCGTCCGCCCCCGGCACCGCGCCATCCTGCTCACCGCGCGGGCGGACGGAACCCCGCAGGGATCGCCCCTGACCTGCGGGGTCGACGGCTCCGGACGGATCGTGGTCTCCACGTACCCGGAGCGGGCCAAGACCCGCAACGCCAAGCGGAACCCCAAGGTCAGCATCATCGTCCTGAGCGACGACTGGAACGGCCCCTGGGTGCAGATCGACGGCGCGGCCGAGGTCATCGACTCCCCGGATTCGGTGGAGCCCCTCGTCGAGTACTTCCGGAACATCTCCGGTGAGCACCCGGACTGGGACGAGTACCGCGAGGCGATGGTCAAGCAGGGCAAGTCCATCATCCGGATCACTCCGGAGCGGTGGGGCCCGGTGGCCACCGGGGGTTTCCCGGCGGCCAAGGCCTAGCAGCCGGAAGGTCGAGGGGGTCTAGGGGCCCGGCTTGAGCATCGCCTCGATGCCCGCGATCAGCAGGTCGAGCGCGACCTTGAAGTCCAGCTCCCACATCTCCTCGACCGTGGACCCGCCCCGCGCCTCCAGCATCTCGGAGGCGCTGTGCAGGGTCTTCTCCACGTCCGGGTGGTCGTGGACCACGCCCATGGCCTCCTTGAAGTACTCACCCGGGGTCAGCCCCGCCGCGGCGCACCGCGCGAGGTAGTGGCCCTGCACGGTGCCGAATCCGTAGACGAACTGGAAGACCGCGGCGATGGCCCCGGCCTGCTTCTCCACCGGAAGGCCGGTCTCGCGCACCACTTTCTGGACGGTCAGGGCGAACTTGAGCCAGTTCGGGCCGATGTTGAGGTAGTTGCCGACGAGCGGCGAGACCCAGGGGTGCCGGACCAGCACCCGCCGGTACTCCTCGGCCAGTTCGCGCAGCGTCTCGCGCCACCGGTCGGGTGTGACCGAACCCTGGTCCGGCATGACCATCTCCCCGGCGGCCGCGTCCAGGGCCAGTTCGAGGAGGTCGTCCTTGGTGTCGACGTACCAGTACACGGACATCGCCGTGACGTTCAGGTCCGCCGCGAGGCGGCGCATGGAGAACTTGGCGAGGCCCTCCTCGTCCAGGAGGCGGACCGTGGCCTCGGTGATGCGGTCCCGGTCGAGGCCCGACGGCTGATCACTCCTGCGGCCCGCGCCGTTCCGGGGGGCTTTGCCCTCCAGCCAGACGCTGGTCCGCGCGAGGCGCTTCGCGCTGTCGGCTGCCTTCGCCATGGCGCACCTTCCTGGTCCTGAGCTCTTGTACTGGTACCGGTGGTCCCGAGGCCGGTGACAGACCGGAATCGGCCAGTCTGTCGCCCACCCGGCGATGCTATGCGGACGCCGAAGCAGCGTCCGCCTTCGCAGAGTCTGCCCTCTCCGCACGCTTCAGCAACGCGGCTGCCAGCATGCCTCCGAGGAGCACGGCCACCGCGCCCACCAGCTGACTGGTCTCCAGGCCCGAGGAGAACGCGTCGGCGATTCTCGTCCGTTCGCCGTCGGACTCCGCTGCCGCAAGCGCGGCGGGCAGCGAGACCGCGGAGACGGTGACGAGGGAGGCGAAGCGTGAGTTCAGGACAGCGCCGAGCACGGCCACGCCGAGGCCGTTGCCGAACTCCGCGAGCGTGCCGTTGACGCCCGCGCCCACGCCCGCCTTCTCCGGCGGGATCGCGCTCATGATCGCGTTGGCCATGGCGGGCATGGCGAGCGCGATGCCGGCGCCCATCACGATGAGACCGGTCAGCATCCCGGTGTAGTTGTCGCCGCCGAGTACGGCGATCGCGGCGAGGCCCGCGGAGAGCAGGGTCATGCCGATGGCGATCGTCGCGGGAGTGCTTGTCCTCTTCAGGAGGCGTGCGCCGAGCCCTGTGAGGTTGAGCGCGACGACGGTGACCGCGAGCGGCGCCGTGCGCAGACCCGCCTCCAACGGCTCGTATCCGAGCACGAATTGAAGGTGCTGGGTCAGCAGGAACAGCGAACCGCCCATGCCGAAGGCGACCAGGATGGCGCCCGCGACGGCGCCGATGAAGCGCTGGTTGCGGAAGAAGTGCATGTCCAGCATCGGGTACGGGATGCGCAGCTCCCAGAAGACGAAGACGCCGAGGACGACCACGCCCACCGCGGCGGCGACGAACACCTGCGTCGACGTCCAGCCGTGCTCGGGCCCGGAGATGATCGCGTAGACGACCGAGGCCATGCCGATGGTGGAGAGCAGCGCGCCGAGCAGGTCGGGGCGGTCGCCCTGCGGGTTCTTCGACTCGGGGACCAGCTTGATGACGGCCGCGAGCGCGATGAGTACGACGGGGATGTTGATCAGGAAGATCGCGCCCCACCAGAAGTGGTTGAGCATGACCCCGCCCATCAGCGGGCCGAGCGCGAAGCCGAGGGAGTTGACGGTCGACCAGAGGCCGATCGCCTTCATCCGCTCCGTGTCGTCGAAGATCTGCACGACCACCGCGAGCGTGGTGGTGATCAGGAGCGCGCCGCCGATGCCCATTCCGGCCCGCGCGGCGATGAGCTGCGCGGAGGACTGGGCGAGGCCGGCGACCAGCGAACCGATGCCGAAGAGGGCGAGGCCCGCGGTGAGCATCTTCTTGCGGCCGTAGCGGTCGGACGCGCTGCCCGCGGTGAGCAGGAGGCCTGACTGGACGAGCGAGTAGGCGTTGATCATCCACTGGATGTCGGCCGTGGACGCGTCCAGCTCCTTGGTGAGGGAGGGGATGGCGACGTTCAGGACGGTGTTGTCCAGGAGGACGGTGAGCTGGGCGAGGCAGATGACGCCGAGGATCAGCCAGCGCTGGGGGTGCCCTTGTGGGGCTGTGGGGGTCTCGGCGGCTGTCGGTGCCGTCATGCCCTCTCCTTCTGCTTATACGGTGTATGGGGTTCTGGTGATGTACACCGTAAAGCATCTCCCGTACGGCGTACAAGAGGGTTTTCGGAGGGGGGGCCAGAGGGGTTTCCCCGCGGACATGACGGCGGGGCCGACCGCAGGTAGCGGCCGGCCCCGATGTACGCGAACTGTCAGCTCTTCGGCTGGGTCAGGTCGTAGAAGGTCGCGCTGCCGACCGTGACCTTCTTGTACGTGTCCTCCACCCAGGAGGTGATCTTGGAGGAGGTGCCGCTGTCGCCGCCCATGCCGCCTCCCATGCCACCGCCCGAGATGAAGTAGTGGATCTTCCCGTCCTCGACGTACTGCTTGAACTGCGCGAGGGTCGGTGACGGGTCGCTGCCGTTGAAGCCGCCGATGGCCATCACCGGGTCGCCGGTGGAGAGCTGGTAACTCGCCGCGTTCTGCGAGCCGATGGCCGCCGCCGCCCAGGTGTAGTCCTCGGCGTTCGCCTCAAGGAGCTTCTTCGCCTTGGCGCTGACCTGGGCGCCGTCGAGGAGGCCGCCCATGCCGCCGCCTCCGCCCATGCCGCCGCGCTCGCCGGTACGGCCGCCCTGCTGCTGACCCTTCTGGCCCTGCTGGCCCTGGGCGCCCTGGGGGCTCTGCTTGCCGTTCTGGCCCGGGGGCTGACCCATGCCGCCACCGTTCTGGCCTCCGGTGGGGGGCTGCATGGCGTTGTTGCCCTGCTTGCCGTTCTGCCCCTGCTGGCCGGGCGGCTGCATCCCGCCGCCTCCGCCCTTGCCGCCCCCGCCGGGACCGCCACCACCGGGGCCGCCGCCCATCCGCCCCGCCGAAGCGGGACCCGCGGTCACGATCGACCCGGTGTGCGCGCTGTTCACCGTGGAGAAGGTGTACGCGACCGGTCCCGCAACGGATGCGGCCAAGCTCAGTCCCACCGCCACGAGGGCGAGTTGCCGCCCGAGCCGGGCCGCGAGCAGCAGGCCGAGCGCGCCCACGAGGCCGCCGACGAGCACCGCCCAGCGCAGCCAGGGCAGATAGTCCGGGGTCCGGCCGAGCAGGGTGTACCCCCACCAGGCCGTGCCCGCGACACTCACGCCGAGCAGCGCGCCCGCCCACCACTTGGCGCGCTCCTCCCACAGGACCGTGGCCCCCATGCCGATCAGCGCCGCGATGTAGGGGGCGAGGGCGATCGTGTAGTACTGGTGGAAGATCCCCGCCATGAAGCTGAAGACGGCCGCCGTCATCAGGAGCGCGCTGCCCCACGCCACGAACGCCGAGCGCGCGGTGTCGGTCCTGCGGGCCTTCCAGGTGAGGACGATGCCGCCGACGAGCAGGATCAGGGCGGCCGGGATCAGCCAGGAGATCTGGCTGCCGACCTCGGAGTTGAACATCCGCCCGAGCCCGGTTTCGCCCCACTGGCTGCCACCGCCGCCACCGCCACGGCCTCCGCCGCCCCCGCCGACGCTGCCCGCCTCTTCCCCGTTGATGCGGCCGAGGCCGTTGTAGCCGAAGGTCAGCTCAAGGAAGGAGTTCTTCTGCGATCCGCCGATGTACGGGCGTGATGACGCGGGCCACAGTTCGACGATGGCCACCCACCAGCCGCCGGCCACGATCATCGCGAGCCCGGAGAGGGCGAGCTGACCGAAGCGCTTGCGCAGCCGCACGGGCGCGCACACCGCGTACAGGACCGCGAGCGGCGGCAGGATCAGGAACGCCTGCAGCGTCTTGGCCAGGAAGGCGACGCCGACCGCGACGCCCGCCCACACCAGCCACTTGGTGCGGCCGTTCTCCAGGGCGCGCAGGACGCAGTACACGGTGACGGTCATCAGGAGCGCGAGGATCGCGTCCGGGTTGTTGAACCGGAACATCAGCGCGGCGACGGGCGTGAGCGCGAGCACGGCGCCCGCGATGAGCCCGGCCGCCGGGCTGAAGCGGCGGCGGACTGCGGCGTAGAGGACGCCGACCGTCGCGACGCCCATGAGCACCTGCGGGGCGAGCACCGCCCAGGAGTTGAGCCCGAAGAGCCGCACGGAGAGTGCCATCGGCCAGAGCGCGGCCGGGGGCTTGTCGACGGTGATCGCGTTGCCCGCGTCGAGCGAGCCGAAGAACATCGCCTTCCAGCTCTGGCTGCCCGCCTGGACGGCGGCGGAGTAGAAGGAGTTGGCGTAGCCGGACGCGCTGAGGTTCCAGAAGTAGAGGACCGCGGTCGCGAGCAGCAGGCCCAGGAAGGCGGGGCGCGCCCAGCGCGGGTCTTCGGGACGTCCGCGCCAGGCGCGGGACCCGACGCGGGCGAGGAAGCCGCCCGCTCCCGCACGCCGGTGTGCGGCGCCTTCGTGGGGCGGCGCCGCCGGTGGCGGGGGTGCCTGATGGGCCGAGTGATCGGGGTGGGTGGTCGTCATCGCGCGTTCCTCGGGTCGTGGGTGTCCGCGGCTGCGGTGACGCGGAACTGCTGTTCCTGTTCGGGGAGTTGCTCGGAGAGTTGCGTGGGGAGTTGCTCGTAACGGATGACGGGGGTCGCTGCGGCGTCGCGGCGCTCCGGGAAGACCCAGGCCCGCAGCAGCAGGAACCGCAGCACTGTCGCCGCGAGGTTGGCGGCTATGAGGACCGCGAGTTCCGTGCCGTGGGAAGCGTTGCCCGATGCCGCGTCCAGGGCGGCGAGCGAGCCGCTGGTCAGGGCGAGCCCGATGGCGAAGACCACGAGGCCCTGTGCCTGGTGGCGCATCGCTCGGTCGCGGCCCCGCACCCCGAAGGTGAGGCGGCGGTTGGCTGCGGTGTTGGCCACCGCCGACACGAGCAGGGCGAGCGCGTTGGCCACCTGCGAGCCCGAGAACGTACGGAAGCCGGAGTACAGGAGCAGATAAAAGAGTGTGGAGAGCGCGCCGACCACGCAGAAGCCGACCAGCTGGCGGGCAAGGCCGCCCGGGACTCCGGCCAGTTGGCGGTCGCGCGGGTCGTCCCCGAAGGGGCGCGCGAGGCGGTCGAGCGGGAGCGCGCCGACCGTGAGGGCGCGCCCGACCCGCCACACTCCCTTGAGGTCGTCCGTGGCCGTCTTGACCAGGTGGACCGTGGAGTTCGGGTCGTCGACCCAGTCGACCGGCACTTCGTGGATGCGCAGACCCGCACGCTCGGCGAGCACCAGCATCTCCGTGTCGAAGAACCACCCCGTGTCCTCGACGAGCGGAAGCAGCACCCCCGCCACGTCACCCCTGATCGCCTTGAACCCGCACTGGGCGTCGGAGAAGCGCGCGTGCAGGGAGCTGCGCAGGATGAGGTTGTAACTGCGCGAGATGAACTCCCGCTTGGGGCCGCGCACCACGCGCGAACTGCGCGCGAGCCGGGAGCCGATCGCCAGGTCCGAGTGCCCGGAGATCAGCGGCGCCACCAGCGGGAGCAGAGCGTTCAGGTCGGTGGACAGGTCCACGTCCATGTAGGCGAGGACGGGGGCGTCCGAAGCCGACCACACGGCGCGCAGGGCACGCCCGCGCCCCTTCTGCTCAAGGCGCGTGTAGCGGACCTCTTCGCTCGACGCCGCGAGCTGCGCCGCCACCTCGGGGGTGCGGTCCGTGGACGCGTTGTCCGCGATGGTGATGCGGAAGGGGTAGGGGAAGGTGCGTACGAGGTGGTCGTGCAGGCGCCGCACACACGGCTGAAGGTCCTTCTCCTCGTTGTAGACGGGGATCACGATGTCCAGGACGGGCACATCGCGCCATCCGGCGGGGAGGTGGGCCCGCGCCGGCAGAGGGACCGAAACAGCGCCGCCCGGGGAAGAGTCGGTTTGCATGACACCGACATTCGCCAAGTGGTCTGTCAGGCCTGTGTGGTGAGCCTGTGGCCCGCCTGTGAGTCCCACCCGGGGCCGCTGACCTGGGCCGATGCATGGCCCGCCGCCTGTTCGTACGCGGCGGGCAGCGTCACCGTGAACACCGTCCGGCCCGGCGCGCTGTCCACCGTCACACCGCCGCCGTGCGCCGCGACTATGGCCTGCACGAGGGCGAGGCCGAGCCCCGTGGAACCGGCGTTGCGGGAGCGCGACGCGTCGCCGCGGGCGAACCGTTCGAAGACGTGGGGGAGGAGGGCGGGGGCGATGCCGGGGCCGTTGTCCTCGATCTCCAGGCACACGCCGGGTCCGGCCCACCGCACGCGTGCGGTGACCTTCGTGCCCGGTGGCGTGTGCGTACGCGCGTTGGCGAGGAGGTTGACGACGACCTGGTGGAGGCGGGCCGGGTCGGCGAGGACGAGGGCCGGCTCGTCCGGCAGCTCCAGGGCCCAGTAGTGCTCGGGGCCCGCGGCCCGCGCGTCGCCCACCGTGTCCACGACCAGCGGTGAGAGATCAGTGCTCTGATACGAGAGCGGCAGTCGGGCGCCGGGTCCTCCGCCACCGGGGCCATTACTGGCCGCGCGTCCGCCGTCACGCCCCTCGTCGAGGCGGGCGAGCAGCAGCAGGTCCTCCACGAGCCCCGTCATCCGCTGTGCCTCGGACTCGATCCGACCGAGCGCGTGCCGCGTGTCGGGCCCTGTCGACTCCCGCCCCCTGCGCGTCAGTTCGGCATATCCACGGATCGAGGCCAGCGGCGTACGCAGCTCATGGCTGGCGTCCGCGACGAACTGCCGTACCCGCGTCTCGCTCTCCTGGCGTGCGTGCAGCGCGGAGTGCACATGGTCGAGCATCCGGTTGAGAGCGGCGCCCACCTGCCCGACCTCCGTGTTCGGCTCCGTGTCGGGGACGCGCTCGTACAGCGTCACCTCGCCGCTGTGCAGCGGGAGTTCGGAGACCCGGGTCGCCGTCGCCGCGACCCGGCGCAGCGGGCGAAGGGCGACGCCGACCATGGCCGCACCGGCGAGCGAGGCGGCCACCAGGCCCGCGGCGGTGACACTGACCTCGACGATGATCAGCGTTTCGAGGGTGTTCCGCACCTTGGCCGTGGGGATGCCGACGAGGAAGTCGCCGTTGGGGCCCGTCGCGTACTTCACGCGGTACTCGCCGATGCCGGGGACGTCGACGTTGTGCGGATGCCCGTCCCGCGGCACGGAGCCCAGCGCGGCGGACTGCGCCGCGTCGAGCTGGTCGGTCTGCGGCTCGAAGGTTCCGCTGTCCGGCTCGTCGCTGACCAGGGCCTGGCCGACCGAGCCGTCGTTCTCGACGACGGCCCCGATGGTGCCGACCTCCTGGGGGCCCTTGGAGACGAACCGCAACGGATCGCCCGGATCCACGGAAAGGCCGCCGTGGCCGCCGTCCCCCGGCTTCGGCTGCGGCCCTTTCGCCCGCATCGCGACCGTGTCGAGCGAACTGTCCAGCTGGTCGTACAGGTGCGAGTGCAGCGCGATGGTCGTCACCGTGCCGATCACCGCGCAGACGACGGCGATCAGCGCCACCGCCGAGACGACGAGCCGCGTCCGCAGCGACCGCGGCTGCCGTCTCCGCTTCATGAGGCGGCTGCCGCCTCGGTCGCGGGCGCGGGCTTGATCAGGTATCCGGCACCGCGCCGCGTGTGGATCATCGGCTCACGTCCGGCGTCGATCTTCCTGCGGAGATACGAGATGTACAGCTCGACGACGTTGGCCTGGCCCCCGAAGTCGTAGTTCCACACGCGGTCCAGGATCTGTGCCTTGCTGAGCACGCGCCGCGGATTGCGCATCAGATAGCGAAGGAGCTCGAACTCGGTGGCGGTGAGGTGGATGGAGTCCCCGCCACGCGTGACCTCGTGGCTGTCCTCGTCGAGGGTGAGGTCCCCGACGGCGAGCACGGACTCGCTGCGCCGGTCGGAGGCCCCGGCCCGGCGGATGAGCCCGCGAAGGCGCGCGACGACTTCCTCCAGGCTGAAGGGCTTGGTGACGTAGTCGTCGCCCCCGGCGGTGAGCCCGGCGATCCGGTCCTCGACGGCGTCCTTGGCCGTCAGGAACAGCACGGGCACGTCGGGCAGCTCACGCCGCAGCCGTCCGAGCACGGCGAGGCCGTCCATGTCGGGCAGCATCATGTCGAGCACCACGGCGTCGGGCCTGAAGGCACGGGCGGCGCGCACCGCACCCGCGCCGTCCCCCGCACTGCGGATCTGCCAGCCCTCGTACCGCAGGGCCATGGAGAGCAGCTCGGTCAGCGACACCTCGTCGTCGACGACGAGCACGCGGACGGGGCTGCCGTCCGCCCTGAGCAGTTCGGTACGCCCCTGGGGCGAGGTCGTAGTCATGGCAGACAGCCTGCGCCGGGGCCCTGAGAGTGCTCTTGCCAGAACCTGTGAATTCCCTGAGAAAGGGCCCGGGCGCCGGGCGCCGGTTTCCTAGGCCTTGTCGCCCCGCAGCCCGAAGAGCCGGGCCGCGTTCCCGTGGCAGACCGCGCGCAGCCAGTCGTCCCCCAGGCCGAGCCGCTCAAGGGCGTGCAGCTGATGGACGTACGCGTGCGGAATATTGGGGAAGTCCGTCCCGAGGAGAATCCGGTCCCCCAGGTCGGCGAGGCGCGGCAGCTCCGCCCGCGGGAACGGCGAGAACCCCTCGGAGAAGTCGGTGAACGTCAGGGTCGTGTCCAGCCTGACCTCGCCGTACCGCTCGGCGAGGTCGAGGAAGTCGACGTACTCCGGCATCCCCATGTGCGCCACGACGAGCCGCAGCCGAGGGTGGCGCGCGAGCAGCCGCCCGATCGGCTCGGGCCCGGTGTGCTTGCCCGGCGCGGGCCCTGACCCGCAGTGCGTCACGACCGGGACACCGGCGTCGGCGAGCAGGCCCCAGACGGGGTCGAGTTCCGCGTCATTGGGGTCGTAGGCACCCACCTGCACATGGGACTTGAAGATCCGGGCCCCGGCGTCGACGGCGTCTCGCACGTACGCCTCCGCTCCCGGCTCGGGGTAGAAGGTCGCGGTGTGCAGGCAGTCGGGCGTCCGGCTGGCGAAGTCGGCGGCCCACCCGTTGAGCCACTCCGCCATGCCGGCCTTGTGCGGATAGATCATCGAGGTGAAGGCCCGCACACCGAACTCCCGCAGGAGGTCAAGCCGTTGCTGCTCCTCGTGCCGGTAGGTGATGGGCCACTTCACGCCGGTCAGCGGCCCGGCGGAATCGAAGTAGTCCCACACCTTGTTCAGCACGCGCTCGGGCATGAAGTGCGTATGTACGTCGATGAGTCCGGGCAGCCCGAGCCGCTCCCAGAACCGCACCACGCCGCTTGCCTCATGGCTGCCGCTGCTTGCCTCGTGACTGCCGCGGCTTGACTCATGGCTGCCACCGCTTGACTCGTGACTGGCGCCGCTCACCTCGTGGCTGTCCCCGCTCAAGACCGGGACTCCGCCGCTGCGTGGCTCCGCGATTCCGTGGCTCCGTGACTCCGCTCGAAGCTGTAGCTCCGCTCCACCTTGGCGACATGGACGGCGTACTTCTCGTACCACTCACCGCGCCCGCGCTGCTGCGCCGCGCGGTGCTCGCCGTCGCCGCGCCACCGCAGGATCGCTTCCTCGTCGCGGAAGTACCCGACGGTGATGCCGAGCCCGCCCGGCGTCCGCGCGGACTCGATCCCCAGGAAGCCGGGCACGGCGGAGACGAGGTCCTCCATACGGGCGGCGGTCTCGTCATAGCCGTCGTCGTGGCCGTCGCCATAACCGTCGTCGTGGCCGTCCTCGGCTTCGGTCCTCACCGAGGTGAACACGACTGTGTAATAGGGCGGCTCGAAGGGTTGGACAGGCGTCACGGGCTGATCACTCATGTCCCAAGACTCGGCCGAGCCGCACCCGCCTGTCCACCCTCTCGCTGCCTTCATTGCCCTACGGGCAGGCAGTCTTGACCTTCCGGTCAGCTTCGGCGACCGCGACGGCACTCGGGCCTCGGCGGCACTCAGGGCGTACGGGGCTCAGGGCGTACGGGGCTCAGAAGAGACCGCCCTGGACAACGGGCACCTCCCGTACGGGAACAGTCGTACGCGCCGCTTCCCGACCCCCTCCCCGCGTCCCTTCGAGCCGCCACCCTCGCAGCAGCCGGCTGTCGAGGACGATGAGCCGCCCGCCGTCGTCGAGATACAGATCGGGCCCGGCCACGGCGACGAGATCCCCCAGCACCACCCCACCGTCGACGAGCTCGGTGACGGCGAACCCGCCGACGCCCGCAAGACGCTCCACCCCGAACGCGACCCCGTGGTCCACGACCCCGTGGCCCACCACCCCGCGTTCCCCGAGGGCCACCCGCTCCAGCGACTCGGGCCACCCGTCGAGCGCGAGGGCGAAGCCATGCATCCGCTCCAGCTCGCGCCGCCGCTCGTCCGCCCCCGGCAAGGTGGCCCTGACGGCCCGCTTCTTGGCGTACGAAATCCGGTCCGGCACCCCGAGGGCGACCCGGAGCAGCTCCTCGGCCCGCCGCGCGGCCATCAAGGGCCCGCGCCCCAGCCAGGCGAAGGCAACGGCCCCCTGTTCGAGCAGCCGCGCAGGCCCCCGCTCCTCGCGGGTGATCCCGACCTTCACCATCCCGACGCCGAACCACGCGAGATAGACGCGGTAGGTACGCGGATCGTCGGCGATGGTGTCGGCGGCCACCGAGTGCGCACGGTCGAGCCGCGCACACTCGGCGCACCGCGCCTGCGTCCCCCGCCCCGGCACGACAGCGGCGACAGGGCAGGGATTTCCCCGCGCCCCCACGCACTCCCGCCGCCCGATGGCCCGGAACCCCACTCGCCGCCCCACGACCAGCGGACTGACGTCCCCCCGCTCCCACACGAGCCCGGGCCGCTCTGCATCCGCCCAGCTCAACCCCGCACTGCGCCACTCCATGGGGACAGTCTTACGCCCTGCCTCAAGAGAGCTCCACCACCTGCCTCAACAGCTCACGTGCCGTCCGGGCGCGGCGTGCAGCACGCGTACGAACTCCCGGTAGAGCCCGACCCGGTGCTTCACCTGCTCGGGCCGCCCTCCGTCGCACTCGGGCCCGTTGAGACTGCGGATGGTCTCGCCGAACCCCTTCTTCTCCACCATGGCCTCGTGCCCGGTCAGGGTGCCCATCCCGGTCTGGGTGTTCCAGTACCAAAGGGCGGTCATCCAGGCCACCTTCGGGTCGCGCTCCACAAGACCCGGATCATTGAGCAGGTCGATCCCCAGCGCGTCCCCGGCGGCCTTGTAGTTGAAGTTCCAGCTCAGCATGATCGCGCCGCGCCCGTAGTACGCGGACTCGCCCGCCGGACACCCATAGGGCTGGGTCTTGTCGCAGAAGATCGGATACGTCGACTCGTCCTGAGCCACGACATAGAACAGCCCCCCGGTCTCATGACTGACGTTGGCCAGGAAGGCGGCGGCTTCCTGGCGCCGCACCGTCTTGCTGCCCGTCCGCGCGAACTCGGGGTAGGCACGGGTGGCCTCGACGAGACCGTCGTACGTGAAGAAGGAGTTCCGCTCGGGGAACATCCGCTCGAACCGCGCCTCACTGACGACAAACCGCGTCTTGCCCCGCCCCTCGGCGGCAGCGGTACCGCTCGTTCCGGAGCTCACTCCAGAGCTCACCCCAGAACTCACCCCGGAGAGCACCGCAAGTCCGACCAGTACAGCGAGGGCTCGTCTTCTCCACACCGCGTCATCACTCTCCTCGGACGTCACCCAACCCCGGCGGGATTGGTCCGGACCATTGTGCCGTGCATGTCAATGGCACGGCATCAACTCCAGCTGCGGGCAAGTATGTTGAGCGCGCTTTCACCGCAGCGAAGAGCGGCACGCTGAGCACGATGAGGACACAGGACACAGGACACGGGACACGGGACACGGGACACAGGACACGGGGCGCAGGACATCGGACATCGGCAAGAGCCGTCGCGCACCGCGAGAGTTAGGATCGCGACCATGGCTCTGACCATGAACGACGTGGACCGGTTCGAGACTTCCAGGCCGCGCCTGGAGGCCATCGCCTACCGCCTCCTCGGCTCCGCGAGCGACGCCGAGGACGCCGTACAGGACACGTTCCTGCGCTGGCAGGCCGCCGACGTCGACCACATCAAGGTCCCCGAGGCCTGGCTGACGAAGGTCCTCACCAACCTGTGCCTCAACCAGCTCACTTCGGCGCGCGTCCGGCGCGAGACCTATGTGGGCCAGTGGCTGCCCGAGCCGCTGCTCGCCGGGGACCCGATGCTCGGCCCTGCCGACACCGCCGAGCAGCGCGAGTCGCTCTCGTACGCGGTCCTCACCCTCATGGAGCGCCTCTCGCCCGATGAGCGTGTGGTGTACGTACTGCGGGAGGCCTTCGGCTACCCGCACCGGGAGATCGCGGAGATCCTCGACATCACCGAGTCCGCAGGGCAGCAGATCTTCCACCGCGCCAAGAAGCACGTCGCGGAGGGCAAGACCCGCACCGAGATCGACGGGGCCGCCGCCCGGCGGATCGTCGAGGAGTTCCTCGCCGCCGCCACCAGCGGCCGGACCGAGCCGCTCGTGCGGCTGCTCACCGAGGACGCCGTCGCGATCGGCGACGGCGGCGGGAAGATCCCCGCCCGCGCCAAGGCGTTCGAGGGCGCCATCGCGGTCGCGAAGTTCATGCGGGGCCTGTTCAAGCCGAGCCAGGCCAAGCGCGCCTACGTCGGAGGCTCACCCGAGGTCCACCTCACGACCGCCAACGGCACCCCCGCCCTCGTGGCGGTCTTCGAGGGCCGGGTCGTCGGCGTCATGTGCCTGGAGATCACCGCCGATGGCATCACCGCGTTCCGCAACCAGGTGAACCCCGACAAGCTGGCCCGCGCGAGCCGGCAGTGGGCGGCAACCGACCACGGGGAGCCCTTGCTCTACGCCGCCTTCTGACCCTTCTACCGCTTCTGACCCCCACGCTCTCGATGTGAGGTGCTTCACATCGCGTTCCTGTCAGGAAACGGCGGGCTGCCCGGTTCAAGGGGCGAACCCGCTGAAGAGCTGATGAATGACAGGAGCCAGGAAATGCAGCACCGCATCGTCGTCATCGGAGCCGGATACACCGGAGCCATCGCCGCAGGGCGCCTCGCCAAGCGACTGCACCGCGAGGACGTGGCCATCACCCTCGTCAACGCCGAGCCCGACTTCGTCGAGCGGGTCCGGATGCACCAGCTGACCGTCGGCCAGAACCTCACGCCCCGCCCCTTCAACAAGATGTTCGCGGGCACCGGCGTCGAACTGAAGCTCGCGAAGGTCACCGGCGTGGACGTGGACCGCAAGACGGTCACCGTCACCAGCCGGAACGACACAAACGGCACAAACAGCACCGAGGAACTGAACGAGGAACTGGAATACGACACCCTCTTCTACGCCCTCGGCAGCGGCTGGAACGCCCAAGGTGTCCCCGGCACCGCCGAGCACGCCCACGAGATCGCGAGCCGCCCCGGAGCGCTCCGCCTTCGCGAGCGCCTGGCCGGGCTGGACGCCGGAGAGTCCGTGATCGTCGTCGGCGGCGGCCTCACCGGCCTGGAGGCCGCGACCGAGATCGCCGAGGCCCGCCCCGACCTCGACGTCTCCCTCGCCGCCCGCGGCGGACTCGGCGACTGGCTCTCGCCCAAGGGCCGCGGACACGCGCGGAAGGTCTTCGGCAAGCTCGGCATCACCGTGCACGAGCAGGCAGCGGTCGCGGAGGTGCACGCCGACCACGTGACGACCGCCGACGGCAGGTCCATCCCGGCCGCGGCCACCGTGTGGACCACCGGCTTCGCGGTCCACCCGATCGCGCGGGCCACCACCCTGGACGTCACCGACACCGGCCAGATCGTGGTCGACCGGACCATGCGCTCGGTGTCGCACCCGGACGTGTACGCCATCGGCGACGCCGCCATGGCGATGGGCCCCGGCGACAAGCCGCTGCGCATGTCGTGCGCCACGGGCACCCCCATGGCATGGCAGGCCGTCGAAGCCATCACGGCGCGCCTGACCGGTGGGAAGGCCCCGAACACGCCGATGCGCTACTTCAACCAGTGCATCTCGCTCGGCCGCAAGGAAGGCCTGATCCAGTACGTCACCGCCGACGACCGTGCCGTCAGGGCGGCCCTGACAGGGCGGCTCGCCGCGGTCTACAAGGAGTTGATCTGCAAGGGCGCGGCCTGGGCCGTCGCCAACCCGACGCTCGGAATGCCGACCCGGCCACGCCGCATCGTGCGGGAGCAGTCCCGGGCGGCCTCGCCCGTCAGGACGTCGGCCTGACGACCCGGCGCCAGGGCCCGGCCAGACCTGGCCGGGCCTTTGTGACCAACACGCTACCCTCTGTGCATGGTCGAGGCTTTCGTCTCCGGTGACGGCCGGCGGGCGTGCGGCATCTGTCCTTCACGCCGCTTCCCGCTCGGTGAGTTCGATGTGGCCGAACGTCCCTCGCACGACTTCCCGTTCGACCCCCGGGACGGCCACCGGTACACGCGGCGAGGCGTGCCCGTCTGCGTACATCCGGAGAAGGTGGGGATACCGCCCGCGCCGTACAAGACAGACGGTGTGGCCCTGCTGACGGGCGTCGAGCTGCCCGACGACGTCACCGAACTCGACGGGTATCTGCGTGAGCTGGTGCACGGCGCAGCACCTGATGCGCTGGAGCGCCTGATCGACCTGGCCGACCGCGAGATCCGGCGGGCCTTCCCTGAGGTCGACGCGACCTTGGCACTGCGCCGTGCCTTCAACTGGCGCTCCTAGCCCGCTGTGGCGAACCCGGGAGCGAAACGGCGACCACCTTCGAAGATGCCGATCGGGCCGTACTTCGCGGTGACGACCGCCTTGCGCCTGGCGGTCTCGTCCTTGCCGAACCAGTAGCGCTCGTTCATCGGTCCCCACGCGGCCCGGTAGACTTGGTGGGTGTAATCGCCGTGATCCCAGGCCCCGATGGCCTCACGGTCGGTGGCGTGCACGAACGTGACGCCTGTGCGGTCCTGGATACGGCAGAGCACGGTGAACTGAGCGGCGAGCGCGTGGATCATCTCGTCGACGGGGACCGCCACGGGAATCTCGGCGGCCTCTTCGTTCTGATCCGTCATCTCGTAGATGGCCGACTTGATCGCCATGGCACGTATGGCCTCGGGGAACAGGGGCTCGGTGTCCTTCGCGACGTCGAACCCGTCCACCAGGGCGTACCCCATGAAGCACTGCCAGTCCTCGTCGTACTTCGCGCACGCCGTGCGCAGGCGATCGAACTCGCGATCAGCCTCGACGACCGCGAGGATCTCGCGGGCTCGCCGCGCCACGACCTCCGGGACGGGCCGTACCAGCGTTGCGGACACTGCCGCACTCTCCTTCATTGTTGGTCGGTGCATCGGTGGGCCCGTCCGTCTGCCGGCCTCCGTCACGCAAGGCAGTCGGGCAGGGGCTACCGGCGTGCGCTATCGATGCAGAGCCGCGGTGATCAGACACGGCACGGCTCGGCGCAGCTTGCGACGCGGGCAGCTGACCGGATCACGGCCGCTCGCCCGTACCGCGTTCACCGACCTCACGGCCCCCGGCGCTGAGTACGCCGTCGATGTCCTCCCGGACCTGGGCCGCTCTGTGCTGCGGGCACTGGCACGGCGGGTAGTTCATGGACCCGGGCGGCAACTCGTACCCGTCCAGAGCGCCGACCCTCAGAACGCCACCTGCCAGTACGTCATCCGTCAGCAAGTCATCTGTCAGTACGCCATCTGTGCTCTGTTCCTCGGTCGTCCGGACAAGAACTGCCCGTGCTTCGCTTGTCATCTCAGTCCCTTGAGGATGTCTGTGGCGAGCGGTTCGCCAACCCTTCGTGTGCTCTACGCAACCGCGCGACCACGCAGAGCGGTACCGTTGCAGCAGTTTCGGGACTCGAAAGGCTTGAAATCGCGCAAGGGCCCAGGGGAGTTGGGAGTCACCGCGAAGTACGAACCGGACGCGGCTCCCGGCCACCGGCTCCCCTCGAACCGTTGGGCATACCGCCAGTTCGCACGGGCCGTACTCCACTCGCCCGCCCCACCACGCACACAGGAGCGGATCCGCCCTCTCCCCTCGCTCACTTGCTCGAACCCGCGGGTACGGCGAAGGGGCTGATCGTTCCGGCGAGGCAAAATATGGACCCGCCCCACCGAGACCCTCGGCGCGCTCCAGTTCTCGCCCGCTTCGACGATCCCCCGGTCGATCCCCCGGTCGATCCCCGAACGGTTCCGGAAGACGGGCAACGCAAGAGGCCCCCGGATCATTTCCGGGGGCCTCTCATCTGTGTGCACTCGGCAGGATTCGAACCTGCAACCTTCTGATCCGTAGTCAGATGCTCTATCCGTTAAGCTACGAGTGCTTGATTCTTCTGTTGTGTTGCTCTTCCTCCCGGGCTTTTTCTCCGCGGTCGGCGTTGCGAGAACAACATTACATGACCTGCGCCGTGAGGCGAAATCCGTTTCCCCCACCCCGTCTGAGCTGGGGAAACAGCCGCAAACGAGCCGTAATCGCGCCGTTGACGACCCGTACTCACGACCGAAGCCCCGGTCCAGTGGACCGGGGCTTCGGGATCATGCAGCGGAGGCGGAGGGATTTGAACCCTCGATGGGATTTGAGTCCCAAACCGCATTAGCAGTGCGGCGCCATAGACCGGACTAGGCGACGCCTCCAGCTTGCACACCTGCGCGAACGCGAGGGGTGCGTGCAGATGATGACACAGCCGGGCGGCGTGTCACCAATCGCGGATTCCAAGGTACTAGTCGGGCGGCCCGCAGAGCAAAGCGTCATCCGCGGCCCGCAACGTCGCGGCGTCAACGGCGTTAGACGCGGTAGAGCCCGTACGTGTTCGCGTACCCGGTATCCCGCACCCAGTGGAGCCCCGTCATGCTGCGCCGTCTCGTCCTCACCGCCGCCGCGGCCGCCGCCGCGCTGTCCGCCGCGCCCGCCGTCGCCCACGCCGACATGGGTCCCCTCCACTTGTCGTCGCCGTTGACCAAGCCGACCCCCGACCGGCTCACGGTGAAGGTCACCGACGCCGGGGACGGGCGGAACGGGACGTACGAGCTGGAATGTCACCCGACGGGCGGCACGCACCCGCAGGCGGAGGAAGCGTGCGGAAAGCTCGACCAAGGCAGGTGGGGCAGGGACACCTTCGCGCCCACGCCGACCGACTCGAACTGCACCATGCAGTACGGCGGCCCCGCCACCGCGCACATCACCGGGACCTGGCACGGCCGGCCCGTCGACGCTACGTACAACCGCAGCAACGGATGCGAGATCTCCCGATGGGACAGGCTCGTCCCGGTGCTTCCCGAGGCCACCGCCTAGCCACCGCCTAGCCACCGCCTAGCCACCGCCTAGCCGCGGACCAGCCCCGGATCAGCCCCGGATCGGCCTCTGGTCAGGCCCGGACCAGCCCGGACTAACCGTTTCCGGCCACGCCTGGGAGCGCTTCCCGGCCCCCACCGAATCCGTCATGTCACCACCTCATCGTGACCAGGGGGTACGGAAGCCTCACATCTTCTGCGTGCGACCTCCCTCTCATCCGGCATCGCGCGCACAACCGCTCCCCGTAGACTCCCTCCCGTGACACGCCGCGGGCCGCGGGGCAAGATGGCCTGGACGAGTCGGCAAGCAGCAGTAACCAGGGAGGAAGCGTCGTCGTGAGCAGCAGGCCATCCCGAGGCGCTGCTCGCCTCGCAGCCATACTCGACGCGCTCCCGGACGCGCTGGTCCTCGTGAACGCCAACGGGACCGTCGTGAACGCGAACGCGATCGCGCTCGAGGCGTTCGAGACGCCCGGCACCGCCCTCGTGGGCCGTGGGCTCCTCGATCTGTTGCCGGAGTTCGACTCCCGGCTCATTCCCGGATCGATGCGCAGGCCCGAATCCATCGACGAGCGCGGGCGGACCAAGCCGACGCGGATGATGGCGCGGCGCACGGACGGCAGCGAGTTCCCCGTCGAGGTCACCAGCTCGAACCTCGAGGACATCCGGGACGCGTACGACAATTACGGCTACACCGGCGACGAGTTGCTCATGCTCGTCGTACGCGACCTTTCGGGCGCCGTGGACACCGAGGCCGAACTCGCGCGCTCCCAGCGGCAGACCGAGATGATCCTGCGCGCCGCCGCCGAAGGCGTCGTCGGAACGGACACCGAGGGACGAGTCGTCCTCGTCAATCCGGCCGCCGCGCAGATACTGGGCTTCCGGGCCAGCGACCTGGGCGGGCAGGAACTCCACCACCTGGTGCTCCACTCGCGCGCCGACGGCGAGCCCTTCCCCTACGAGGAATCCCCTCTCGCGGACACGCTCCGCTCCGGGCGCAAGCACCGGGTACGCGGTCAGGTCCTGTGGTCCAAGAGCGGTGACCGGGTCGCGGTCGACCTGACGACGGCGCCGGTGCGGGACGGGGACCAGCTCGTCGGCGCGGTCATGACGTTCACCGACCGGCGGCCTTACGACGCGCTGGCCGAGGAGCACGAAGCCGCGCTCGCGGCGCACGCGGAGGAGATGCAGGCCGCGACCGAGCGGCGCACGGAGGAACTGCGGGCCGCCACCGAGCGGCACGCCGCGGAACTGGCCGCCGCCGCCGAGGAGCGGGCGGAGGAGATCGCCGCCGAACAGGATCGGTACGCGGCGCTCGCCGAGCGCGAGAAGGACCGGTTCGAGGAGCTGGCCGAGAGCGAGAAGGCGCGGTACGACGCTCTGACCGCGCGGCACGAGCAGCTGCTCGCCGTGCTCGGGTCGTCCCTGCGGGGCCCGCTCGACGAGCTGCGGCGCGAGCTGTCGGCTCTCGCCGCCGATGACGCCGGGCAGTTGTGGCCCGAGGCGAATCAGGTACTTCATCATCTTTCGGCCGGGTACGCGCGCATCACGACCCTGGTCGACAACGTGCTGGGCTTCCAGTTGCTCGACTCGGGCACGGAACAGCTCTCCTGCGTGAAGGTCATGCTCGACGCCGTCGTCGCGAGCGGCGTGGAGGGCGCGGTCGAGCTGATCGGGCCCGGACGCGCACAGTTCGCGGTGCACGCGCCGCCGATCGAGGTCGAGGTCGACCCGGGGCGCCTCGCCACGGCTCTCGCACACCTGGTCGCCGATGTGGCGGGCATCGACGCCACTGGCAACGCCCGCGCCGGCGTGAACCCCGCGACCGTGCAGGCCGGCGGTTACGTGGACTCGACCGTGGTCGTCGCCGCCGCTCAGCGCGGTGAGGTCGTCCGCATCGAGGTGCGGGGGCCGTACGCCGGGGGAGACCCGGTGCACGAGCCGATCGTCCGGGGCATCGTGCGGGCGCACGGCGGCGTGCTCCAGACGCATGAGGTGCCTGGGATGAGCGGCAATGCGTACGTTCTTGAAGTACCGATCGGTACAGGGAGCGGGGCGGTTGTCGGTGCGGCGGGCGGCGTGGCGTCCGCCGCTTTGGAGGTGACGGGGGGCTCTGTCGGCTCTGTCGGCTCTGTCGGCTCTGTTGGCTCTTCGGTCGTCGTGCCTGAGCAGGCTTCGCCTGCCACCGGTGGCGGGCGGCGGCGCGCTCGGCGGGCTGCTGGGCCCTCGGTGGACTCCTTCTTGGAGAGTTCGGATTCCGGGGGTGCTGCCGCCGGGAGCGAGGACGGGGCTTCTGGCGGGGTTTCCGGTGGGGTTTCTGGTGGGGTTTCGCCCAGCGGGACCGGGCGGCGTCGTGGGCGCCGTGCGGCGGAGGCTGCTGAGGCGCAGGCCGCCGCTGAGGCCGCGGGTTCGGGATCGGGATCGGGATCGGGTTCAACTTCAGGCTCGGGCATGGGCGCCGGCTCGGGTGAGGTTCCTGTTGCTCCGGAGACGCCCGCGCAGGGCGAGGGTTCGCAGGCTTCCAGTGGTACCGGGCGGCGTCGTGGACGGCCCAGTGCAGCGGAGGGCTCTGCGAGCTCCGTAGGTTCCTCTGTGAGCTCCGTCGGCTCGGTGGGCTCTGTGGTGACGGCTGCCGAACACGCGGCTGCCGGGTCGGCGACTCTGGGGCAGACGGTGCCGCCGCAGGGCGTGCCGGTTCGCGCGGGGGCTGTGGCCCCCGCCCCTTCGGGGCAGCGGGCGCGGCGGAGCGATGAGCAGTTGGCGTTGCCGCCTGCACTGCCTTCGGGCAGTGGGGGTTCCGGGGCCGGTGGATCCGGGACCGGGACGGCCGTGGCTGTCGCCGGTTCGGCTGCTTCCGCCGGTGACGCGGGCGAGGCCTCGCCCCGGCCGACGGGGCGGCGCCGCCGCGCGCTGGCCGCCGCCAAGGAGCGGGCCGCCGCCGAGGAGGCTCCCAGCGGGCGCGTCTTCGCGCTGCCGCCCGCGTCCGCCGACCAGGAAGACACGGGGCAGCACGAAGCCGCCCTGCACCATCCGGCCGACGACCACACCCCGCCGCAGCCTCACCCGGCCCAGGCGCCGACGGGCCGCCGCCGGTCCCATTCAGCATCGGGGGCATCGGGGGCTGCCGCTGCATCGGGTACGCCTGCTGCTCCTGGGGCGTCCACGGCTTCCGGTACGGCGGGGGACACGCAAGGCACCCCGCCCGCCGGTGTTCCCTCGCAGGCCACCACGTACGGCGAAGGCACTCCCGCGCGGGGCGTGCACACGCCCAGCAGGGGTGTCGCCCTCCCGCCCGAGCGCGGGACCGAGGCTCGGGCCGCGCAGCCGCTGCCCGCCGAGGCCGGCGACCCCAACTCGACGCAGGGGCGCGCGATCAGCGTGCGTACGCTCGGGCAGGGTGTGCCGTTCGGCCAGCAGATCGCCGAGCAGCAGCAGCGTCGGCTCGGGCTGCAGCAAGGCGGCCAGGCCTCGGCGGGGGCACCGCAGACGCCACAGAATCCGCAGATCCCGCAGGCACCGCAGCCTCCGCTGCCCCCGCAGACGCCTCCGGGGCAGCAGGCTCCCCAGCCGCAGCGGCAGCCACAGGCGCCGACCCAGGACCAGGCACAGCCCTCCGCGCCGACACCAGACGCCCCGCAGTCCGCCGCAGGCCCGCTGCCGGAGCAGGCACCGGCGCAGCCCTCTGCTGGGGGGCAGTCGCAGTCCCACACCCTCGGCGGCTCCGTCAGTGGCTCCGGGCGCCGCCGCAGGCTGTCCACTCCCCCGAACCCCGCGGGCGATGACCGCCCCGAGACCGCGGCCCGCCCGCACCCTCAGGCGCAAGCCCAGGCACAGGCACAGGCACAGCCGCAGTCCCGGATCGGGTCCTCCACCGAGGGCACGGGCCGCTCGTACGCGATAGGCGCACCGGACGAGGACGCCGACGAGGGCCCGGAGCCGCTGGACGGTCCCGGCGGCGCGGTCGAGGTCGCCAACCGGCCCCAGCCGCAGCCCATGGACGACGAACTGCCGCCCGAGCCGCTGGACAACCCGCGCCGCCTCCTCGTCTGGCCCGCGCCCGACGTCACCACGCAGCAGGCGCTCAGCGACCGCGGCTACCGTCCCGTGATCGTGCACTCCCGCGAGGAGGTCGACGCCCAGATCGCGGCGTTCCCCGCGGCGCTCTTCGTGGACCCGCTGACCGGACCGATCACGCGTACGGCCCTGCAGTCCCTGCGCACGGCCGCCGTGGCCGCCGAGGTCCCCGTGCTCGTCACGGCGGGACTCGGCCAGGCGACGCGCGAGGCGGCGTACGGCGCCGACCCCGCCGTACTCCTGAAGGCCCTCGCGCCCCGCGACAGCGAGCAGCACCCGCCCCGCGTCCTGCTCATCGAGGAGCACGAGGAGATCGCGCTCGCCCTGACCGCGACGCTCGAACGGCGTGGCATGCAGGTCGCGCGGGCCGAGAGCGACGCGGACGCGGTGACGCTCGCGGCACAGATGCGGCCGAACCTGGTGGTGATGGACCTGATGCAGGTACGTCGCCGCAGGGCCGGAATCATCGACTGGCTGCGCGCGAACGGCCAGTTGAACCGCACGCCGCTCGTCGTCTACACCGCCGCCGTCGACCAGACGGAACTGCCGCGGCTCGCGGCGGGGGAGACGGTGCTGTTCCTCGCGGAGCGTTCGACGAGCGACGAGGTGCAGGGCCGCATCGTGGATCTGCTGGCGAAGATCGGCACGAACTGATCGGCACGGACCAGGCCTGGGCGACCTGGGTCTGCGCGAACCGAGTCTGCGCGAACCAGGCCTGATTTCTCAGGCAGTGATGCGGCGCACCGCGGCCTTGATCGAGGTGCGCAGCCGCTCCCGGTCGTCGTCCCCGTCACCGACGAGGATCCTCCGCATCTGCGGAACCGCCGTCGACCAGCCGGCCAGCGCGACCAGCATGAACATCAGGTGGGGCGCGGGGATCTCGTCGCTTATGACGCCTCGGGCCTGGGCGTCGGTGAGCACGGCGACCTTGCGGTCGTAGTGGTTCTGGCGCTCCGGCTCGTCGGGGAGCTCGTCCGTGCGGTACTCGATGCCCTCCCAGAAGAGCAGGCGCAGGAGCTCGGGATGAGCGGCGTGGTAATCCATCAGCCGGTCCATCCAGCCGTCCATGTCGTCGGCGTCGACGGGATGACTCTTCGCCATCTCGAGCATCCGCTCCCCCAGGACCTGGGTGAACAGCTCGGCCTTGTTGCCGAAATAGGCATAGATGAGTTGCTTGTTCGCCTTCGCCTCGCTCGCGATGCGGTCGATACGGGCGCCCGCGATGCCGTACCGCGCGAACTCGGCCACCGCCGCCTCGTAGATCCGGGCCTTGGTGGCTTCGGGGTCTCTCACTGCCATAGAGACAGGGTAGCCAATCCATTTGGGTAACCAACTGGTTGGTTGCTTGACATTGCACCGATCGGCGGCGCAGACTTTTTCCAACCAACCAGTTAGTTGCTTCGCCGGATTGTCATCGCCTGATCGTCATCGCCTGATCGTCATCGCCTGATCGTCATCGCCTGATCGTCATCGCCTGATCGTCATCGCCTGATCGTCATCGCCTGATCGTCAGCGTCTGCTCGTCACCGCCTGCTCGTCATCGTCGGATCGCCAACGCCGGACCGGGCGTTGCCTTACGTATTCACGCAAGGAGTCCTGTCTCTCATGCCGCCCACACCCTCAGCCATCAGGAGCCGGACCGCCGGAACCCCGGGAAGCACGGGGAACACCGGGAGAACGGGGAAGACCGGCAGCACCGGGGCCGCGCCGCCCGGGCGCGTCGTCCGGCCCGGCGTGCTGCTCGCCGTCGTGGCGATCTGCACCGCGGTGACCGCCGCCAACATCTATCTTGCGGCTCCCCTGCTCCCCCTCATGGCGCACGACTTCGGCACCCAGCCCTCCGACCTGGCCTGGCTCGCCTCGGTGTCTCTTCTCGGGTACGCCACGGGACTGCTGTTCTTCGCCCCGCTGGGTGACACCGCGAACCGCCGCCGCCTCGTCGGCATTCTCTCGGTCGCCGCGACCCTGGCCCTGGCGGCGGCCGCGGTCTGCTCGGGCTCCGTCGCGCTCGCCTGCGCCCTGTTCGTCGCCGCGGCGGCGAGCGTCATACCTCAGCTTCTGGTGCCGCTGGTCGCCGAGCGCGCGCCTGCCGACCGCCGGGCCACGCATGTAGCGGCCGTGATCGCCGGACTCTTCGCGGGAGTTGTCGCCGCGCGGGTGCTCGGCGGGCTCGTGGGCCAGGCCCACGGCTGGCGCGTCGTCTTCGTGGGCGCGGCCGTCCTGACCCTGATACTCGGCCTCACCACCGCCGCACTGCTGCCCGCCGATGACCGGCCGCGCCACACGGGTCCTGCCCTGGCCGGTCTCGCCCGACTGCCCCAGGTCCTGAAGGACTCGCCGGAGCTGCGCCGCGCCTGCCTGCGCCAGGGCGGGATGTACGGAGCGTGGAGCGCGGTGTGGACCTCGCTCGCCGTGCTCCTCACGAGCGGTACGTACAGCATGTCGACCGGAGCCGCCGGGCTCTTCGGCCTCCTCGGGCTCTCCGCGACCGCGGTCGCCCCGCTGGCCGGCGGGCTCGTCGACCGTTTCGGAGCGGCGCGGGTCACGGCGACCGCGTACGTCGGGGCGGCGATCTGCCTGCCGCTGTTCTGGCTGGGCGGGCGGCAGCTGTGGGCGCTGTGCGCCGCCGGGATCCTGATCCACGCCGCCCTGGTGGCGAGCCATGTCGCCAACCAGACCCTGGCCCTGACCACCACCAGCCTGCCCGCCACCGCCAACACCGCCTATGTGGTGGCCGGTTTCGCGAGCGGCGCGGGAGCCTCGGCCCTGGCCGGGAGCGCCTTCACCCACTGGGGCTGGGGCGGGGTGTGCGCCATCGCGACGGCGTGGCTGGCCCTCGGCTGGACCACGGCGATACGCCGCTCCGGCTGGGCCACTGCGATACGCCGCTCCGGCGGGGGAGCGGCGTAACGCGCGGGCTACGGACCGAAGGGCCCCTGCCTTGCAGGGAAAGCCCTCAGATGCCTTGCAGGGAAGCCCGTCAGAGCTTCGTGACGTCCAGCTCCCCGTCGGCGTACTGCCTGCGCAGCACCTTCTTGTCGAACTTGCCGACGCTCGTCTTGGGCACGGCAGGCACGATCGCCCAGCGCTCGGGCAGCTGCCACTTGGCGATGGTGCCCGCGAGGAAGTCGCGCAGGACGGCGTAGTCGATGCTCGCGTCCTCCTTCAACACGACCGTGGCGAGCGGGCGTTCGCCCCACTTGTCGTCGGGTACGGCGACGACCGCCGCCTCGGCGACATCCGGGTGGGACATGATCGCGTTCTCCAGCTCGACGCTGGAGATCCACTCGCCGCCCGACTTGATGACGTCCTTCGCACGGTCGGTGAGCGTCAGGAATCCATCGGAGGTGATCACGCCGACGTCGCCGGTCTTCAGCCAGCCGTCCGCACTGAACTTGTCCTCGGGCTTGAGTGCCTCGCCGTCCGCGCCGCCGTAGTAGGCGCCCGCGATCCACGGCCCGCGCACCTCCAGCTCGCCCGCCGACTCGCCGTCCCACGGCAGGTGCTCGCCACCGGGTCCGACAAGGCGGGCCTCGACTCCGGTCGGGAAGCGGCCCTGGGTGAGGCGGTAGGCGAACTCGTCGTCGGTGCCGATGGACTTGGCCGGCGGACGGGCGACCGTGCCGAGCGGGGAGGTCTCCGTCATGCCCCAGGCGTGGCAGACGCGCATGCCCAGCTTGTCGAAGGCCTCCATCAGCGAGGGCGGGCAGGCCGAGCCGCCGATGGTGACCTGGCCGAGTGAGCTGACGTCACGCGGTTTCACGCTGAGTTCGGCGAGCAGGCCCTGCCAGATGGTGGGGACGGCGGCCGCGTGCGTGGGCCGCTCCGACTCGATCATCTCGGCGAGCGGGGCGGGCTGCAGGAAGCGGTCCGGCATCAGCATGTTCACACCGGCCATCAGGGTCGCGTGCGGCAGGCCCCAGGCGTTGACGTGGAACTGCGGGACGACGACGAGCGTGGTGTCCGCGTCCGTCAGGCCCATGGACTCGCTCATGTTGACCTGCATGGAGTGCAGGTAGATGGAGCGGTGCGAGTAGACGACGCCCTTGGGGTCGCCGGTCGTGCCGGAGGTGTAGCACATGGCGGCGGCCGTGCGCTCGTCGAGCTCGGGCCAGTCGTAGGCCGTGGGCTTGGCGGCGATCAGGTCCTCGTACTCGTGTACCTGCGCCTGGATTCCGGCCAACGGCGAGCGGTCGCCGGGGCCCGAGACCACCAGGTGCTCGACGGTCGGCAGCTGCGGAAGGAGGGGTGCGAGGAGCGGGATGAGGGAGCCGTTGACGATGATGATGCGGTCGGCCGCGTGGTTCACGATCCAGGTCAACTGGTCGGCGGGCAGCCGGAGATTAAGGGTGTGCAGGACGGCGCCCATACAGGGGACCGCGAAATAGGCCTCGACGTGCTCAGCGTTATTCCACATAAAAGTGGCAATTCGCTCGTCGCCGTCGACCCCGAGGTCTTCGCGCAGTGCGTGCGCCAGCTGGGCGGAGCGTTCACCGATCTCACGGAAGCTGCGGCGGTGCGGAGCGGCCTCGCCGGTCCATGTGGTGACCTGCGACGACCCGTGCACGGTCGTCCCATGCCGGAGGATGCGGGTGACGGTCAGTGGTACGTCCTGCATCGTGCTCAGCACGGCGTCCTCCCGGTGGGCGCGCGGCATTCATCCGGGGCGGCTCCCGAATGACCTACCTGGCAGTAGGGCTCGCCAGATTCTTGCCGCATACCGCACGGTATGTCACTAGGGCGGGAGAAGAAAGGTCCGGCGGAGCTGCGCTGATCACTGGACAGGCCGCGGTGATCACCGGACAGGAAGCGCGATGATCAGCGACCAGGAAGCGCGACGATCACCGGACCGGCGTGAGCTCCGGGTCCTCGCGCAGCTTGCCGAGAGCACGCGACACCGCGCTCTTGACGGTGCCGATGGACACCCCGAGCACCTCGGCCGTCTGCGCCTCGCTGAGATCCTCGTAGTACCGCAGGACGACCATCGCCCGCTGCCGCGCGGGCAGCTTCATGATCGCGCGCCACATCGCGTCCTTGAGCACCTGCTGCTCGGCCGGGTCCGCGACCGGCGTCACCTCGGGCTCGGGCAGCTCGTCGCACGCGAACTCGTCGACCTTGCGCTTGCGCCACTGCGAGGTCCGGGTGTTCAGCAGGGCCCGGCGCACATAGCCGTCGAGCGCCCGATGGTCCTCGATCCGGTCCCACGCGACATAGGTTTTGGTGAGGGCGGTCTGCAGCAGATCCTCGGCATCGCTCGGATTCGCTGTCAGCGAGCGCGCGGTGCGCAGCAACACAGGCTGCCGTGCCCGTACGTACGACGCGAACGACGGATACGCCGAAGGAACCGCTGTCCGCGTCGCGGCCTTCGATGCGCTGGTGCACATGGACACCATGGATACGGTCATGGCTCCACGCTAGGAGCACCCCCTACTTCAGCGGATCGGCCGCAGGTCCCGAAGCCGTGTCCGCCTCAGGTTGTACGCGGGGTGTTAGCCCCACCTCCTGAAGGTGGAGGAGGCGGAGCACGCCACTGAGGGTTCATCCCTGAGAAGTCGCGCTCCCACCCCATGAGATGCCGCGCTCCCGCCTAGCCGATCCGGGCCACCGGGGCATGCACGAGGTTCCGGTCGATCATCAGTTTGCGCCCGCCGTGCTTCTCCTTCACGTTCCCCGCGTACTGGTGAATGCGCCGCTCAGGGCGCCACGCGTTCTTCGCGAGCACGGGCTCGCGGTACAGGTGCGGCCGTGTGTGCCAGCGCGCGAACCACATCACCGCCGGCAGATCCCGCACCCCGGCCCGCCGCGCCGTCTCCATGTGCCGTACGCCCGAGTCCGCACTGCTGTAGAACCCCGGTACGTACCCGAGCCTGCGCACCTCACGGTCCCAGGCCCGCACGAAGGCCAGGGTGGTGTTGCCGCACGTGGCCTTCCGGTAGGTGTACGCCTCCATGTCCAGATAGAGCGGGCTGCTGCGCCGCATCCCGAGCGCCTTCGCCTTCTGTACCGCGTCACGCCCCTCCCGCGTCCCCTGTCGCCAGGGATACCGCCCGATGCGTACGCCCCTCTTGTGCTTCGCGGTGACACAGGGCGACTGCGAACCGACGTACACCGGAAGGACCTTCCACCCCTGCCCTCGCACCGAGCGCATCCAGCCGTGGTTCAGGTGCGGCTGGCGCTTGCACGCCCGGCCCCGGCCCGCGTAGTACACGCCCACCGCTTGGTAGGCGGAGGCGGACCAGCGGCGCATCGTGTCGACGGACGGGGCGAGGCAGGTGTCGAAGGCCCAGCCATGGAAAGTCGTGACCCCCGCCTGCCATCCGGCCGCGCGCCCCTCAGGCACAGTCGCGCGCCCCTCGGCCCCGGGTCTGCTCACGGCGCCCGCCGGCGGCGCGCCCATGGCCGGAGCGGTCAGGGCGACGGCGAGGACAAGGCCCATCATCAGCTTTTTGCAGCTCATGAGCCGAGTGAAAGGCCCCGGGCCCGCGCCCCGGCCGGGACACGCTCCGCGTTCAGCCGTCCGCCGCCAGAATCAACCCCGACGTGGGGACACCGGTGCCCGCAGTGACGAGCGTGCGCGCGGCCCCCGGTATCTGGTTCACGGATGTGCCGCGCACCTGCCGGACCGCTTCCGCTATGCCGTTCATCCCGTGCAGATACGCCTCCCCGAGCTGCCCCCCGTGCGTGTTCAGCGGCAGCATCTCCCCGGCCACGAAGTCCGCCGCCTCGCCCGGCCCGCAGAAGCCGAACTCCTCCAGCTGCATCAGCACGAACGGAGTGAAGTGGTCGTAGAGAATGCCCACGTCGATGTCGGAGGGCGCGAGCCCGGAACTCCGCCACAACTGGCGAGCCACCACGCTCATTTCAGGCAGCCCGCTCAGATCGTCGCGGTAGAAGCTGGTCATCTGCTCCTGCGCCCGGCCCGCGCCCTGGGCCGCTGCCGTGATGACGGCCGACGGTTTCGGCAGGTCCCGGGCCCGCTCCACGCTCGTCACGACGATGGCCTGCCCGCCGTCGGTCTCCTGGCAGCAGTCCAGGAGCCGCAGCGGCTCGACGATCCAGCGCGATGCGGCGTGATCGGCGAGCGTGATCGGCTTCCCGTGGAAGTAGGCCGCGGGGTTGGTCGCCGCGTACTTCCGGTCGGTGACCGCCACATGGCCGAAGACATCGGGGGTCAGGCCATAGGCGTGCAGATAGCGCTGGGCCGCCATCGCCACCCAGGAGGCGGGGGTCAGCAACCCGTACGGCAGGGACCAGCCGAGCGCCGCGCCCTCCGCCGACGGCTCCCGGTGCTGCACGCCCGAACCGAAGCGCCGGCCCGATCGCTCATTGAACGCGCGGTAGCAGACGACGACTTCGGCCACTCCTGTCGCCACCGCGAGCGCCGCCTGCTGGATGGTCGCGCAGGCCGCGCCGCCGCCGTAGTGGACGCGGGAGAAGAACGAGAGCTCCCCGATCCCGGCTGCCTGCGCGACGGTGATCTCCGGGTTCGTGTCCATCGTGAACGTGACCATGCCGTCGACGTCGGCGGGGCCGAGCCCGGCGTCGTCGAGCGCCAGGCCCACCGCCTCCACGGCGAGCCTGAGCTCACTGCGCCCCGAGTCCTTGGAGAACTCGGTGGCGCCGATCCCGACGACGGCGGCCTTCCCGCCGAGATGGTCGCCTCTGCTTACGCTCATGCCGCGCCCCCTGCTGATGCCCCGCCCAAGAACGCCCCACCCGTGACCGTGACCGTGCCGGTGACGTGCTTGCCGATGCTGTTGGCCCCGACCACCCTGACCGTGGCCGTATCGCCGTCGAGCTGCTCCACGGAACCGGTCAGCACCATCGTGTCCCCCGGATAGTTGGGTGCCCCAAGGCGGATCGCCACCTTGCGGAGGGTCGCCCCGGAGCCGAAGTGGTCGGTGATGTACCGGCCGACCAGGCCGTTCGTGGTCAGGATGTTCATGAAGATGTCGGGGGAGCCCTTCTCCCGGGCCGCCACGGCGTCGTGGTGCACGTCCTGGTAATCCCGCGACGCGATCGCGCCGGAGACGATCAGCGTCCGGGTGACCGGGATGGTGAGCTCCGGCAGCTCGTCACCGACCCTCATGCCGTCTCCTCCTGCGCGCTCGGTGCGTTGTGAGCGCTCTGCGCGCTCTGTACGTCTTGAACGCTCTGTGCGTTCCGAGCTATCAAGTCGCCCATTTCTTCGAGGACCTCACTCCCGCATCCCAGGTACGCGTCCAGCTGCCGCCCCCACAGAAAATGCCGGTGTACGGGATGGTCGAGGTCGGCCCCCATGCCACCGTGCAGATGCTGGCCCGCGTGCACGACGCGCTTGCCCGCCTCCGACGCCCACCAGGCGGCGGTCAGCGCATGCGTGCCGTACGGCAGTGCGGCATCGCGCCGCCAGGCCGCCTCGTACGCCGTGACCCGTATCGCCTCGGTGTCCATATGGGCGTCCGCCGCCCGGAGCTGGACCCCCTGCTTGGCGGCGAGCGGCCGCCCGAACTGTTCCCGCTCGTTCGTATGGGCGACCGCGCGGGCCAACGACCCCGCGCACACCCCGGCCTGCAGCCCGGCGAAGGCCGTACGCGCGGTCGCAAGGACGTCGTCGTACGCCCCTTGCCCGCCGATCCGCTCCCCAGGGGCCCCGTCAAGCACCAGCCGCCCCGCCGCCCATGGCGCGGTCAGCTCAACGGGTCCGGTGTCCGCGTCGGCCACCCGCACCCTCCACAGACTGTGGCCGCCGCGCGGCGCCGGATCGCGCACCGCCACCAGAACCTCCGTGGCATCCCGCAGCCACGGCACCCAGGGCACCACCCCGGTCAGCGTCCCCTCCACGGAGACCGCCAAGCCACCCCGCGCCGGGAACGCCCCCGTCGCGACCGCCGTGCCGTCCCGCAGCCCGGGAAGCAGCCGCCCCCGCTGCTCCTGCGTGCCATGCGCCGCCACAGCGAGCAGCCCATAGACACAGCTCGCCGCGAACGGCACCTGCGCGGTCACCCGCCCCTGCTCCTCGAGCAGCAGCACGAGCCCGAGCAATCCGACGTCCTCCACCGCACCCGGCAGCCCCGCCGCGCACAGCGCCTTCCACAGTTCGGCGTCCGGTCCTGTCCCCGCAGCCGCGAGCCGCTCGGGCGTGGACAGGTCCCCGAAGATCTCTCCGGCGAGGTCCCGTGCGGCGGCCTGCTCCTCCGTAGGTGTGAAGTCCATGTCAGACCCCGCCCCCCGTCATGCCCGCCGTACCCGTCATGCCCGCCATACCCGTCATGCCCTCGACGACCCGGAACACCGGGAGCTCCAGCTCCGCGTCCACCTGCTGGAATTCGAGCCGCACCGGCTGCCCGATCCGCACCTTGTCACTCGGCACGCCCACCACGTTGCTGACCATGCGCACGCCCTCCGCCAGCTCGATGAGCCCGACGGCGTACGGCGGATCGAAGGCGGGGAAGGGCGGATGGTGCATGACGACGTACGAGTAGACCGTGCCTTCGCCGCTCGCTTCGACCGTGTCCCAGACGAGCGACCCGCAGACATTGCAGCCGGGCAGCCAGGGGAAGCGCAGTGCCCGGCAGCCGCCGCAGCGCTGAATCAGGAGCTGATGCCGGGCCACGCCCTCCCAGAAGCCTGCGTTGTCGCGATTGATCACGGGGCGGGGCCGCTTGCCCTTGGGATTGCCCTGGGGATTGCCCTGGGAATTGTGCTGGGAATTGTCCTGAGGTTCGCCCTGGGGTTCGCCCTGGGTTTTGCGTCGCTGCGCGGGCGCGTACTTGAGGATCCGGAAGCGGTGTGTCCCCGCCGGCTCGCCGCCCGCTCTGACGTCCATCCGGGTCGTGACGAAGTGTCCCGTGCCCAGCTTCGTCGTCTTGCGCTCCGACACCGACTCGATGACCGCGTCGAAGGTGATCTCGTCCCCCGGCCGCAGCGCCCGCAGGTACTCCTGCTCGCAGTCGGTGGCGACGACCGAGGTGTACCCCGCGCCGTCCAGGAGCGCGAACAGCTCGTCGTACGCGGCCGAACGCCCCTGATGCCCGGAGAGGCCGCCCATCGTCCAGGCCTGGAGCATGGTCGGCGGCGCGATCGGGTCCGCCCCCGCGTAGGCCGTACTGGCGTCCCCCATGGCCTCGCACCAGTGCCGGATCATCGGTTCGTTGACCGGGTCCTTGCCCGCACCCGATGTGGCGGCCGCCCGCCCCTCGAACGCCTTCAGCGTCTCGTACGAAAGATCGGTCACCGCCGCCCCCTCCGCATCCCGAGGCGCATCGTCGCCACGATCTCCCGCTGCACCTCGCTCACCCCGCCCCCGAACGTATTGATCTGGGCCGCCCTGTTCATCCGCTCCAACTCCCCCTCAGCGCCTGCGCCGAGCGCCAGGGATCCAGGTGAACCGGCCCGCACCAGGCCCGCGTCGCCCGTGACTTCCTGACATATTCGGTAGACCTCCACCGCCGATTCGGTGCCCGCGAACTTCACGCCGCTCGCGTCTCCCGGCGCCAGGACACCCGCCCCGACATCCCCCACCAACCGCCAGTTGAGCAGGCGCGTCGCCGCAAGGCGTGCCTGCGCTTCGGCCAGCCTCGACCGGACCCACGGAGCGTCGATACGGCGCTCGCCCGTCACCGGATCGGGTGTGCGGGCGAAGGTGAGGGCCGCGTCGTAGAAGTCCTCGGCCTGCATGCCGATCGCGGCGAGCGCCACCCGCTCGTGGTTGAGCTGGTTGGTGATGAGCCCCCAGCCGCCGTTCTCCTCACCGACGAGGTTCGTGGCGGGCACGCGGATGCCGTCGTAGTACGTCGCTGTCGTCGTGAGGCCGCCCACGGTCTCGATCGGAGTCCACGAGAACCCGGGGGCGTCGGTCGGCACGAGGATGATCGAGATGCCTTGGTGCTTGGGAGCTTCGGGGTCGGTACGGCAGGCCAGCCAGATCCAGTCGGCGTTGTGGGCGTTCGACGTGAAGATCTTCTGCCCGTCGATGACCCACGCACCGCCGGGTGCCTCCTCGCCGTCGTGCCCCTCACCGACGGGCGCCTCATCACGCACCTCGGTATCGCACACCTCGGCATCACGCACCTCGGTATCGCACACCTCGGCATCACGCACCTCGGTACCGCACACCTCCGTATCGCGCACCGCCCGCGTCCGCAGCGAGGCCAGATCCGTCCCCGCCGAAGGCTCGCTGTACCCGATCGCGAAGACGAGGTCGCCGCTGAGGATGCGCGGCAGGAAGGCGGCCTTCTGCTCCTCGGTGCCGTACTTCATGAGGGTCGGCCCGACGGTGTTCAAGGTGACCATCGATACGGGCGCGCCCGCGCGGTAGGCCTCGTCGAAGAAGACGAACTGCTCGTCGGGGCCGCGCCCCTGCCCGCCGTACTCGACCGGCCAGCCGAGGCCGAGCATGCCGTCGGCCCCGATACGCCGCAGCAGTCGGCGCTGCCCCTCCAGGTCACGCCCTTCGGGCGGCCCTCCCGGCATCAGATCGCGGAAGTACGCGCGCAGTTCGCCGCGCAGCTGCTGTTGGCGTTCGGTGGGGGCGAGGTGCACGGCGGCGGCCTCTCCTTCGCGTAAGGGCGTCGCACCGACAATGGTTTCTGACTGTCCGTCAGAAACTGTTCCGGTGTCAAGAGATCACCCCGTATGCGAGCGCGGGCCGCGCCCTGTATGCGAGAGCGGCCCGCGCCCCGTATGCGAGAGCGGCCCACCCCGTACGTGACGTCGGACCACCTCGGCCGCAGCCCCCGAACGCTCCTGCACGGCGGCGCAGATGCCCCCGGACGCGCCTGCGCGGCGATGCAGAAGCACCGCCGCGCAGACCGCCACACACCCCATCGAGCGGGCTCCAGGAGACCCCCGTCCCGGAGCGCCGCCGCCTCACCAGAGATTGGTGAAGTTGACGGCGAGGTTCTCGTTCGACTGATCGATCGCCGTGAAGGCCGAGCCGTTCACCTGAGCGGTGTTGTTCTGGTTCGAGGCGCCGGAGCCCACCGCCTGCTGCTGCGTCGTGGACGAGTTGCCGCTGTTGTTGCCCCCGACACCACTGCCGTTGACCGACGCCACGCCCGCATTCGATCCGTCGTTCGCGAAGGAGCCGTTGTCGGCCGTCGCTACACCCGTGAAGAGTGCGGCAGCCAGGGGCAGGGCCGCGGCGGCAGCGATGACGCGGGCGGTACGGATGCTTGCCATGTCAATTCCTCCAGAACGGGGACACGCACCGGCGATATTGCCGGGCGCACCTCAAGTGCGTTGGTTTCCAAGGCAGTTGGCCGACCGCCTCGGGGGGTTCTGCACGACGTCGCGACTCCAGAGTTGCCCACCGAATCCCCGGCGAACCAGCCCGGAAGCCCCAATTCCCCCGCAAGCGTGAGTACAAGGCGATAAACACGCCCCGCGCCCCCAAAGCCCCAGCTCAGCCCCTAAAACCCCGCCCAAACCCAGTCGCCGCACGGGCTGAAGCGTTCCGCCGCACCGTGAAGATCGGCGGTCGCGCCCGCGTGTCGTCCGTGCGCCGTGCACGCCCCTCTTCCTTTCTTCGAACACTCGTACGAAAATGAAGGCATGGCCACCATCGACCGCCATGCCACGGCGCTCGCTCTCGCCCACGCCCTGTCCGCCGCCGAGCGCGGCCTCGCCGTCATCCCGCTCTCCCGGACCAAGCTGCCGGCGTTCCGCTCCCCCCACCACGAACAGCCCGAACCGAACCCCTGCCACGGAGAATGCGGCCGCCCCGGACATGGCGTGTACGACGCGTCGACCGATCCGCGCCGCATCCGCGAGCTCTTCACCGCCGCCCCCTGGGCCACCGGCTACGGCATCGCGTGCGGACTGCCCCCGCACCATCTGATCGGCATCGACCTGGACACCAAGTCCGGTACGGACGCTCCGGCGGCCCTGCGGGAGCTCGCGCTGCGCCACCTGTTCACGATCCCGGCCACGGTCGTCGTGGCGACCCCGAGCGGCGGCCGCCACATCTGGCTCGCGGGGCCGCCCGACACCGTCGTCCCCAACTCCGCGGGCCGCCTCGCCCCCGGAATCGACATCCGGGGCGCGGGCGGCTATCTCGTCGGCCCCGGCTCGCGCACCGAGCACGGCGTCTACAGCACCGTGGCCGACACCGCCCATCTCCCACCCGCGAGCTGCCCGCCCGCACTGCTGCGCCTGCTCACACCCCCGCCCCCACCCCGTACCCACCGCCTCGCGCTCCCGCAGGCATCGGCCCCACGCGGCCACGGCCTGGTCCAGTTCGTGCTCGCCGCGCATGAGGGCCAGCGCAACACCCGTCTCTTCTGGGCCGCTTGCCGCGCCTACGAGAACGGCATCGGCGAGTCCCTGGCCGAGGAACTCATCGATGCCGCGCTCCAGGTCGGCCTCACGGAACGCGAGGCCCGCTCGACGATCGCGTCGGCGGAGCGGCTCACGGGGCACGCCTGACAGGGACCACCAACCGCTCGCGCCCTTATCCGAGCATCGAACGCACAGCCGCACGGTCGATGTTCGTCAGAGCACGGACCAGCTTCGGGGTCAGGAAGACGATGACGAGGCCGACCAGGGACGCCCCCGCGATCTGCACCGGCGACTCCAGGTAGAACTCGTGGCGCTCGGCGCCGGAGGTGTAGTCGAACACCCGGTAGCCGGGCCAGTCGAGGTAGCGCGGGAAGACCCAGGAGTACGCCGGGAGGAGTGCGACCACCCAGCCGGTGACCAGGAAGGTCACGCTGAGGACGAAGGACACGACCCGCGACGGGAACATCACGACCTGGAAGAGCAGCGCCCGCCAGCCCGCCCCGTCCACGAGCCGTGCCCGCATCCCCGCCCACGCACCCGCGTCCTGCGGCCTCTTCACGGCAGCGGGACCGGCGACCTCGATCCCCAGCTGCGACCGCGCCCGCCCCCGCTCGGCGGCGCCGAACCCCCGCGCTCCGGCCAACGCGGCAGCGAGGACCGGCAGTCCGAGCACAGTGACGAACAGGCCCATGCCGAGCGCGAACATCGTCACGGCGAAGGTGAAGCCCACGATGGCGATGGGCAGCGACGCGACGGTATAGCCGATCTCCCGGTATGTGGAGGCAGCGAAAGGCGCCCGCCAGAACCCCGGGGAGTCCGGTGAGCCCGCGGAACGTACAGAGGAGGGAGCGGTGGGAGCGGCTGCGTACTGCAGTGCGGTGGGTGCGGTGCTGCTCATGACGGGCCTCGAATCTTCGCGGTGGGGACGTACCGGGGACGTGCCGTGCTGACGTCCTCCAGGTTCGCGAATCCGAACGGCCCGCAACATACGGTGCCCCGGCCTCTCCGGGGTGTTGCTGGCGCCACCCCCGGCACCACTCCCGGCGCTGCCCCCGGCACCAGCCCCTGAGCCACCCCGGAGCAAGGCAAAGGGTGCCTCTCAGCGAGAGGCACCCTTTTGGCCGGCAACACGCCGGCTTCCCTCGGTGAGCACTCAGCCCACCGACCGCCTGGGCGGAGAGGAGAAGCCGTCAGCCGTTGTAGCCGTCGAAGCCGTCGAAGGCCCCGTCGAGGGCGGTGCCGTTCCGGAACCCGCCGTCCGCCTGGCCGGCGGTGGTGATGCCGTAGGGGCCACCCATGTTGGTGAAGCTCTGGCCGGCATGGCGGCCCTCGCTGAAGGTGGTGCTGTGGTCGTCGTCGGCGACGGCAGGACCGGCCGCCAGGAAGCCGGCGACGGTGGCTACGGCGAGGGCAGATGCGATGCGCTTCAACACGAGTTTCTCCTCTGAGACGAATCCAGTGATCCCCCGCAGAGAACGAGACCGCACTCGGCCTGCACCTCCTCCGAGGCACGCCGGGCAACGCCCACGTGGAGTACTACGTTCATCCATTCATCCAAGGCGACTTGCACTGCTCACGGGCCGCGCCCCCCGCAGGACCCTGGCCGCGAACCACCGGAAACAGCGAGAGCCTCCGACCGATTCTGCTGGTCAGAGGCTCTCAAGCACTGCGGTGGGTGTGGGATTTGAACCCACGGTGGCTCTCACCACGACGGTTTTCAAGACCGTTCCCTTAGGCCGCTCGGGCAACCCACCCCGCACCGCCCACCAGGGGCGAAGCGGCTACAGCGTACCCGCATGGGGCGATTCGCGACGACCGTGGCCCACAGCTGTGCCTGCCTCGTGGTCATCCGTTCGTCATCCGCAGCGTGAAGGGCAAAAGCAGTGTCCGCCGACCGGCTTGAGAGTAGCCTCCCGGATACGGAACGTGACCGTCTCCATGGGTCGGTTCGTCTGCGCGGAACGCGGCCCGTTTCGGCACACCGGGGGTTGAGAATGAGCAGGGAAGAGAAGATCACCCGCACTTTCGTGGAGCTCGCCGACACCCTGGCGGACGACTTCGACGTCATCGACTTCGTGCAGCAGCTGGCCTTCCGCTGTTGCGACGTCCTCGACATCGCGGCTGCCGCCGTCCTGTTGGCCTCCTCGGAAAAGCAGCTCTACAACCCGGTAGCGCGCGGCACCGATACGCCAAGGGCCGCAGTACTCGATATGGCCGTACTCGATATGGCCGTACGCGAAGGCCCCGCCGTCGACGCCCACCGCACCGCCACCGCCGTCACCCCCAGGTACCTCAGCAGCGCTCCCTCCGTCTGGCACGACTTCACCTTCCAGGCCCGCGCCACCGGCTACACCTACGCCGGTGCCGTGCCCCTGCGGTTACGCCAGGAGAACCTCGGCAGCCTGCTGCTTCTGCGCACCGGCCACGACCCGCTGCCGGACGCCGACCTCGCTCTGGCGCAGGCGTTCGCCGACGCGGCCGCCATCGGTCTGCTCCACGCCCGCGCCTTCCGGCAGACAGACACGCTCAACGAACAGCTCCGTACCGCCCTGCACAGCCGCATCCTCATCGAACAGGCCAAAGGCTTCCTCGCCGCCCGCAGGGGCATCTCCCCCGCCGAGGCCTTCGAGACCTTGCGCCACCGCGCGCGCCACCACCGCGTCCGGCTGGCCACCGTCGCCCAAGAGGTCATCGCCGTACGAGATCTTCCCGAAGCACCTCCTGTCGCCAGAGACCCAGGCCGGGACGCGCCTGCCACGTAGGCAGGACGCGTTCAGCGGCCTGTCGTTCGGTTCGGTTCGGCAACCAATGAGGAGGCAAGATGCTCAACTCGGCCGATACCTTAGGCGTCGCGGACTCCTTCGATCGTTGCGAACGGCTGTGCCGCACGGCTCGGGAGACGATCGACAGGGCCCGCCGGACGCAGTCCGAGGCGGTGGAGATCCGGCTGCGGTCGAAGCAGATCCGTGCCGACCGACAGCGGCGGCTCTCGTTGCGCCGACGCGAGGACGGGGTGAGTGAGCTCGCTCCACCCGGCGCGATCCCGCCCGGCGCGACCCCACTCGGCGCGCTCCCACCCAGCGCGCTCCCGCTCGACAGCGCAGCGCCTGCCGTACAGCTCACCGCCCTGGCCGGCTTCGTGCACGCCCGCCTGGACGAGGAAGCGGCATCCGCGGACCTCTTCCACGAGGTCGGCTGCGCGGCAGGCGAAGCCCCCGGCAGCCTCGGCAGCCCGGCCGGGTGCCGCTGCCGTACCCCGCACCGCATCGACCCGTCCCGATGCGCCTGCCGTGCCCCACGTCTCATGTACCAGGAGATCGCTGACCGCCGGAGCATTGCCCACATCAGTGAGGCCGCCATCCGCGAGGCCGACCACACCGCCCCCGCTTGGCCCCGGAACGAGATGAACGCCCTGCTGGATCTGCAGGCACTCGCCGTGGCCTACGAGCTGCACCGGCTGTGGCAGGAGGAATGGCGGCCCTGACCCGGTCACGGGGCCCGCAGTGGCAATCGGTGCCACAGGCCTGCCCGGTTGATGGCCGCGCGGGCCACAGATCCGGTCTCGATGATGTCGACCGTGATGCCGGCCGCGTCCAGCGCCTGGCAGGAGCCCAGCAGGCTGAACAGGCCGGTGTTGTCGCAGTAGGTGAGGGCGGACAGGTCAAGGAGCAGTCGGCAGTAGTCGCCCGGGCGAGACGCCACCTGCACCATCGCGTCGCGAAGGGGAGCGGTGGTGTCGAGATCCAGTTCGCCGTACAGCCAGATGAGCAACACTGACCCGCCCAGCGGAACTTGGTGAAGCACCAAACGAGGTTCGGCGTACTGCACCATCGCCATTGCCTTCTACTCAGTCCCCTAGGTGGAACAGTGCCCGCTTTTCGGCGGGATGACGCGCCAACCCCCGGGACCGCAGAAGGGTGCCCCTCAGCTCGGCTCTACGTGCCCCTCGGCTCGACGACCCACCCCGCACCGCCGCTCCGAGCGGTGCGGGGACAGGAACAGCGGGTCAGCTCTCGCCCTTGCGCTGGCCGAGGACCACGTCGACCTTGTGCTCCTTGCCGTCGCGCTTGTACGTGATCTCGACGGTGTCGCCCGGCTTGTGGGTCCAGATCTGGCCGATCAGGGTCGGGCCGCTGTCGATCACCGTGTCGTCCAGCTTCGTGATGACGTCGCCGGGCTTGAGTCCCGCCTTGGCCGCGGGGCCGTTCGGAGTGACCGCCTGCGAATCGCTCGCGCCCTTCTGGGAGATCGTGGCACCGCCCGAGCTCTCCTCCAGGGAGACCGACGCGCCGATCACGGGGTAGACGGCCTGGCCGTTCTTGATGAGCTGCTCGGCGACGTACTTGGTCTGGTTGACCGGGATCGCGAAGCCGAGGCCGATGGAGCCGGACTGGCCGCCTCCGCCGCCGAGGCCGCCGCCGCTCTCCGCGGGCTTGATCGCGGAGTTGATGCCGATGACGGCGCCGCCCGCGTCGAGCAGCGGGCCGCCGGAGTTGCCGGGGTTGATGGAGGCGTCGGTCTGCAGGGCGCTCATGTACGAGCTCTTGCTGCTCGCGCCGTCGCTCGAGGTCACCGGGCGGTCCTTGGCGCTGACGATGCCGGTGGTGACCGTGTTCGAGAGGCCGAAGGGGGCGCCGATGGCGATCGTCGAGTCGCCGACGGCCACCTTGTCGGAGTTGCCGAGGGGGAGCGGCTTCAGGTTCGAGGGCGGGTTCTTGAGCTTGATGACCGCCACGTCATAGCCCTCGGCGCGGCCGACCACCTCGGCGTCGTACTTCTTGCCGTCCGAGAACGTCGCCGCGAGCTTGCCGCCGTCGGCCGCGGAGGCCACGACGTGGTTGTTCGTGAGGATGTGGCCCTGTGTGTCGTAGACGAAGCCGGTACCCGTGCCGCCCTCGCCGTTGCCGCCCTGGGCCTCGATGGTGACGACGCTGGGCAGCGCCTTGTTGGCGATGCCTGCCACTGTGCCGGGCTCGCGCTTGAGGTCGGCCGGCGTGTCCGACGCGGAGACCGTCGTCGAACCGGTGCTGTTGTCGTTGCGGTCGGCCGCCCAGAAGCCGATGCCGCCGCCGACACCGCCGGCGACCAGCGCGGCCACGAGCACCGCGGCGATCAGACCACCGCGCCGGCTCGCGGGCTTGGGCTCCTCCGGGTGCTGCGCCGCGTACGACGCGCCCCATCCGGATCCCGATCCGCCGTCCTGGGCGTACGAGGGAACCGCGGGCGGCGGCGGAGGCGGCCAGGCCCCTGCTCCGGAGGCGTGCGGGGGCGCGCCGGCGGTGGCACCGGCGTGCGCGGGAGCCTGGTGCGCCGCAGGGTCCTGGGCAAACCCCGCGGAAGACGGCGCCGCCGGGTGCGGTGCGGCGGAAGCGGGCGGTGCGGGCTCGGCGGAAGCTGCGGGAGTTTCCACCGGCACAGGAGGCGCTGACGGGGCCGGGGGTACCTCGTTGCCCTCGTTCTCGGTGCTCACAGCTCTTCTCCTCGGTCCACGCTGTCGATCTCGGTCACGGCCTGGCTGTGCCAACTGTGCATGTGTCTGCAGTCAGCTTTTCCCATGGGCTGTCAGGGCACCATAAGCCGATCCTGTGGATCCGGCTCTGTGTGCGCCACCCCTTGGGCACGCTGCGGGTACCCCGTGATGGCACCATGACGCGGTGACCCTCGCACGACAGCACCAGATCCAGGTCGTCGCCCACCGCGGAGCCTCCGAAGACGCGCCCGAGCACACGCTGGCCGCCTACAAGAGGGCGGTCGAGGACGGTGCCGACGCTCTCGAATGCGATGTACGCCTCACTGCGGACGGACACCTCGTCTGCGTCCACGACCGTCGCGTGAACCGCACGTCGAACGGCCGAGGGGCCGTGTCTGCCCTGGAACTCGCCGACCTCGCCACTCTCGACTTCGGCTCCTGGAAGAACAACCACGGCGAGGCCGACGAGGACCCCGACTGGGAGGACACCTCTGTCCTCACCCTGGAGCGGCTCCTCGATCTTGTGGCCGAAAGCAATGCTTCGGGGCGCAGCGTCCAGCTGGCCATCGAGACCAAGCACCCCACTCGCTGGGCGGGCCAGGTCGAGGAGAGGCTGCTTCTTCTACTGAAGCGCTTCGGTCTGGATTCCCCGCCCGCCGACGGCCCCTCTCCCGTACGTGTCATGAGCTTCTCTGCGCGCTCCCTGCACCGGGTGCGGGCCGCGTCCCCCACTCTGCCGACCGTCTATCTGATGCAGTTCGTCTCGCCGCGCCACCGCGACGGCCGCCTCCCGGAGGGCGTTCGGATCGCGGGACCGGGCATGCGGATCGTCCGCAATCACCCCGCCTACGTGGCCAAACTCAAGCGCGCGGGCCACCAGGTGCACGTGTGGACCGTGAACGAACCCGAGGACGTCGAGCTCTGCGTCGAACTCGGCGTCGACGCCATCATCACCAATCGCCCCAAGCAGGTGCTGTCCCAGCTAGGCCGCCGCTAACCGCAACCCCGTCGATTACAGGGTGTGCACCGGCGCGTTCGGTCCGTATTCGATCGATACGAGTGCGTCACCGCACAAGGATTGGCCGGTTTCCGGTCCAGTCCATTGGGGCATTCACACCGTGGCGTGGGGCGAAGGAGGTCTCGGGGGTGGCGTTGGTGGTGGCACGGGAGGTGCCCGCGTCGTCGAGTATGGCCGTACCTCATGGCCCGGCGGGCGTGGGGGAAGCAAGGCACCGGATGCGCGATCAACTGCGCATGAACGGAACGCCTGAATCGGTCGTCGACGATGCCGTACTGGTCCTTTCGGAATTGCTCAGCAATGCCTGTCGGCACGGCAGGCCGCTGGGCGAAGGAATGGTCGGCGACGGTGATGTCCGGGCCGCCTGGCACATGGACACGACAGGACGGCTGACGGTCGAGGTGACCGACGGCGGCGGCCCGACCCGCCCCGTTCCCGCCACGCCCTCGGTCACCGCACACGGCGGTCGCGGGCTCAACATCATCACGGCGATCGCCGACACGTGGGGCGTGCGCGACGACACCCACGGCGAGGTCACGGTGTGGGTCGTCGTCCATGCGGGGCACCGCCACGAGGACTTCGCTACGCGCGTCGCGGCCCCGTCGCGCGCCGCCATACCCGACCTCGCGTACGCGGACCCCTACGACGACCGCGACTGACGACCTCGGCTCACGGCTTCGACTGGCTCAGGCCGATTCCCGGCCCCCTGTGGGTGAGCGACTAGGCTCGCGCCCGTACGCCCAAGACGTACGAAGAGCCACGCTGGAAAGCCGCATCCGGGAGACACCCAAGATGGCCAAGAAGCGCCCTCAGACCAAGGGCAAGCAGCCGCAACTGACGGACGGGCAGGTCCCTGTCGTCGGTGCCCGCGAACCCTGCCCCTGCGGTTCGGGCCGCCGTTACAAGGCCTGTCACGGCCGGGCCGCCGCGCACGCGGTGACCGAGCTGGTGCAGCGCCCCTTCGAAGGCCTGCCCGGCGAGGGCGACTGGGTGGCTCTGCGCGAGCTCGTCCCGGCGGCGACCGTCGAACTGCCCCTCAAGGGCGGCCTGCCGGACGGTGTGCCCTCCGTCTCCCTGGCGACCGTCCTGCCGATGGCCTGGCCCGCGCTGCGCCGCGACGACGGCTCGGTCCTGCTCGGCCTGCAGAACGACACCGCGTCCGGCGACATCAGCCGCGACCTCGCCGACACCCTCCAGCGCGCCCTGACCGCCGAGCCCGGCTCTCCGGTCCAGGCCCGCCGCGCCCCCGCCGACGGACCGCGCCTGCAGGACGTCCTCGACCCCGACGGCGCATTCCAGCCGATCGTGCACGCGGGCTTCGAGTTCTGGGTGCCGGACTCGGAGAACGCGTCCACGGAGGTCTCCGCGTCCCTGGAGCGGGCCAACGCCGCCGCGATCCCGACCGTGAAGCTCTCCGGCGTGGACTCCGCGTACTGGTGCGAGACCCCGGAGAAGAACCACCTGCGCTGGGTCATGCCGCACCCCGAGGAGCAGCTCCTCGACGCGCTCGCCAGGCTGCACGCGGCGGGTAAGTCGAGTCTCGGCGAAGGCACCCGTCTGGTCGGCTCCTTCCGTGCGCACGGCCTGACGGTGCCGGTGTGGGACCTGCCGAGCGGAATGGGCGCCGAGGACATCGAGAAGCCCGCCGCAGAGTTCGCCGAGCGGCTCGCGGCGGCGCTGGACAGCGATGCCCCGCTCACGCCGGAGGAGCGCCGGGCGCGCGGCGGTCTCACCAACCGCCAGGTGACCCTGAGCTGACCCACCAGTCAGTCGGTCGGGAGGGGTGACTCCTGTCACAACTCCCCGTCGTCGCAGGTAAATCCCTGTCTGGATATCCGAGATCGAATTTGCCCAGAGCAGATCTCTTGTTACCGTTCAGATAGCCCGGTTGCTGGTGCATCCCCCGTCGCCAGCAACCGGGCGCTTTCATGTCCGGCCCGCCGCCCGGCCTGACCTGCGGTATCAACTGGCTGTCGGCCGCCCGGAGTTGCTGCCCGAGCGCAGGAGCAACGGTCCGCCACTCCCGTCGGCGAACTCCACCACCGCCGAATACGCCTCCGCATTCCCCGTCGTACGCTCCCGCGGCGTCTCGCACGCCCCCGGCTCGTCCGCCGCACCCACCGCGCAGTGCATCTGTACGGTGCGTCCCCCAGGCCCCATGACGGCCAGTACGGCGTCCAGCTCATCGCCGGTCGTGTTGCGGTAGTACGTGCGCCCCCAGGTGTCGTGCCCCTGGGTCAGGACGCAGGTCTGGGCTTCGATGCCCTTGGGCGAGGTCAGTTCGGGGCCGCATCGGGCGGCGCTGTCGAGGCCGAGTCCCGTGAGGAGCGACGAGTCGTCAGAAGACGAGCCCCGCGAAGACGTGTCCTTCGTAGAGGACCGTTTCGAAGTCGGCTTCTCCGTAGAGGGCTGTTTCGCGTCGGGATCCGGCGCCGCCCCCGGTGCCGCGTCCGCCTGCCGCTCCGACGGCCTGGCTTCGGCGTCACCGTCGCCCACGGGCCCTGCGGACGCGCCGGCGAGCGGCAGGAGAACCGTAATGGCCACGACGCCCATGAGCGCGATCAGGCGGGGGTTCATAGGGCCTGACATTAACGACGTTTGCTGGACGCCCGGCGCGCCGCACGCCCATTTCCCCTACAACTCGGGCGCGCTCACACCCGTACGAGTGAGGGCGTCCACCACCGCGTCCACCACGGCCTCGACATCGGGCACCCACGGCGCCGCCGACCCTGGCAGCGGAGCCCGCTCCCAGTTCACCGGACCCTGGCCCGTCTCGGAGGGGGGCAGGGCGAGATATCCGCCCTCTCCGTGGAAGCGCAGCGAACCGGGTACGAAGTCCTTGGCGTACAGCAGTTCGCCCAACTGCTCCATGGAGTACGGCGCGACGAGCAGGAAGAGGCGGGCGGGGGTCGCCACGACCGGGCCGAGCCTGATGCCCATCTGGTCGAGCGCGGCCAGGGCGCGCGCACCCGCGATCGCGGGCAGGCTGACGGCGCACGGAGCGCTGCCGCCGGTCGCGAGCACGATGGGCGCGTCCGGGCGGTTGGTCCACCACCAGCGCACCATGCGCTCGTCGGTCGTCGCGGCAAGGAGGCCGGGGTCGAGAGGATGCGCTCCTGGCACTGTGCAGTCGAGGTCGGGGCAGGTGCAGCGGGTACCGTCTCGCCGGTCGAGTCCGACGCCCGGCACCACAGACCACTTCCATGCCGTCGTGAAGGTCAAAGCCGCGCCGAGCAGACCGGGACTCTGGTCAGACTTCCTGCCGGTGAGCCTGGACAGGAGCCTGCGTCGCCTTCCGAGGATCTCGCGCATGAGCGCTCGTTCCTTTCCGTTTACACGCCGAGGAACACGGCGGGCCACATCACACCATGTGTGGATCACTTCGCTGTGCGTAGAACTGGCGCATCCCACCCCAGCCTGCGGCATGGGGAACCCCTAGGGGCCGAGCGTTAGCGTGGCGTGGGGTGGCGGTGCCTGGCGTTTGCTGTCCCGCATACTTCTCGCCGCCTCCCCCCACGGGAGGATGGGGCACGGTCGTCGTGAGTTAAGACGCCCGGTTCCTTCACCAGGTTCCGGGCTGATCTCAACTGCCCCTGGTCATCACCGAGTACGTACCCATCACGGCCGCTGTGACGCGCCTTCCGAGCCTGAGGGCTTAGGAGTACCCCCTTGTTGAACAATCTCAGTCGATCGCAATAGACCGCCGCCTCGGGCGCTTTTGAGCCAAGTTACCAAGATCGCCGATACGTCACAGAATTCCCACGGACACCAGGAATCCCAGCTGGACAATGCTGGACATCCCCTAACCAGTGCGTGTAGATGTGGAGAACATTGCTAGCGGCGCAGAACAACATGGGGGTTTGCGATGCTATTGAGCAATACGCACCGGCCGGAAAGCCGTCAGCCATGAACGCTCCGCATCTTCCGAAAGTGGCCGGAATCGATTCAACTGTTCCGTCCCCAGCCCACACTGTCGCGCCCGCACCACAGGCCCAGGGCGCACCGACCCTCATGATCCAGGACCGGCTCGCGGGCTGGATCTCCGATCTGACCACCCTCCAGGAGCTCACCGAACGCCTGGCGCGAACGGTCACCCTCGACGAGGCCCTGCACGAACTCCTGCACGCCGGAGCCGCCCTGGTCGGCGCCCGCCGCGGCCTGCTCGTCCTGGAGCCCGCCGACCGGCTCGGCCCCGACACCACCATCGGCCTCGGCCTCGCCCGGGCCGACCTCGGCCACATCGAGACGGTGCCACGCGCCGCCACCGCCTTCGGACGGCTCCTCGACGCACCGGCCGCGCCACCCGGCGCCGAGACCGAGATCGTCAACGCCGATCTGCTCGCCGACAGCAGCCTCGACCCCCGCCACCGCGAGGTCGCCACCCGACTCGGTTACGCCGCGAGCTACGCCCTGCCTCTGTCCACCGAGACCGTGGGCCGCATCGGCGCCACCGTCTGGCTGTACGACGAGCCCGCGGAGCCCGGCGAGCGCCAGCGGCACCTCGTCGGCCTCTACGCACGCCAGGCCGCCGAGCACCTGGCGCGGCTGATCGAACTGGACCGCGCCCGCACGACGGAGGCCACCCTGCGCGAAGAGCTGCTGCCCTCACGCCTGCCCCGGGTCGCCGGGGTGCAGCTCGCCGCCCGGCACCGCACCTGCGCGCGCGGGGGCGGCGACTGGTTCGACGCGCTGCCGCTGCCCGACGCCGCGCTCGGCCTCGCGGTCGGCTCCGTCACCGGGTCGGGACCGAGCGCCGTCGCCGCGATGGGGCGCCTGCGGGCCTCCTTGCGGGCGTATGCCGTGATGGAGGGCGAGGACCCCGTCGCCGTACTGTCCGATCTTGAGCTGCTCCTTCGGCTGACCGAGCCCGCGCGGTCGGCGACGGCCCTCTTCGCCTACTGCGAACCGGCGCAGCGCAAGATCGTCCTGGCGGGAGCGGGACACAGCCCGCCCCTGGTGATCGGCGAACGGCGCACGGAGTTCGTGGAGACCTCGCTCTCGGCGCCCCTGGGGATGCTCGCCTGCTGGGAGGCGCCGAGCATGGAGTTCAAGACCGAGCCTGGAGAAACGGTGCTTCTCTACACGGACGGCCTGCTGCACCGCACCGGCGACCCGATGGACCGCGCCTTCGCGCGACTGCACGCGGCGGCGGCGAGTGTGCCGAAAACGGTGCGCGACGACCCGGACGCGCTCGCCGATCACGTCCTGCGGACGATGCTGCCCGACGGGCTCGACACGGCCGAGAGCGACGAGGACGTGGTTCTCCTAGCGGCCCGTTTCGAGTGACGCCCGCAATACGGCATGTAATGGGCCTTCCGGCTCTGGGCCCCCTTCCGTACGCCCGTACGATGGAGGGGGCCCAGTGTCGTACATAGGAGGCAGATCGTGTCGGAGGAGCTCATTCGGGAGATCCCGGAGAACCCGGAAGACCTGGAGATCGAGTCCGAGGAAGAGCCGATCAAGCAGCGCAAGAACGGGCTGTACCCGGGCGTCTCCGACGAGCTCGCCGAGAACATGAAGTCCGGATGGGCCGACACCGAGCTGCACGACCTGCAGCCGATCGCCCAGGCCGCGCACACCGCCGCCCGCCGCGCCGCGCTCTCCGCGCGCTTCCCGGGCGAGCGTCTGGTGATCCCGGCGGGCAATCTCAAGACCCGCTCGAACGACACCGAGTACGCCTTCCGCTCCTCCGTCGAGTACGCGTATCTGACCGGCAACCAGACAGAGGACGGCGTCCTGGTCCTGGAGCCCACGGACTTCGCCGACGGCACGGGCGGCCACGAGGCCACCATCTACCTGCTGCCGCGCTCCGACCGCGAGAACGGCGAGTTCTGGCTGGACGGCCAGGGCGAGCTGTGGGTCGGCCGCAGGCACTCCCTCACCGAGGCCGAGACCGTGTACGGCATCCCGGCGTCCGACGTGCGCGAGCTCGCCGACCAGCTGCGCGAGGCGACCGGTTCCGTCCGCGTCGTCCGCGGCTACGACGCCGGTATCGAGGCCGCGCTGACCGACAAGGTCACCGCCGAGCGCGACGAGGAGCTGCGCGTCTTCCTCTCCGAGGCCCGTCTGGTCAAGGACGAGTTCGAGGTCGGCGAGCTGCAGAAGGCGTGCGACTCGACGGCCCGCGGCTTCGAGGACGTCGTCCGCGTCCTGGACAAGGCCGAGGCGACCAGCGAGCGCTACATCGAGGGCACGTTCTTCCTGCGCGCCCGCGTCGACGGCAACGACATCGGCTACGGCTCGATCTGCGCCGCGGGCCCGCACGCCACGACGCTGCACTGGGTGCGCAACGACGGCGCCGTGCGCTCCGGGGAGCTGCTGCTGCTCGACGCCGGTGTGGAGACGCACACGTACTACACCGCCGACGTGACGCGGACGCTGCCGATCAACGGCCGTTTCGACGAGCTGCAGCGCAAGATCTACGACGCCGTGTACGAGGCCCAGGAGGCCGGCATCGCGGCGGTGCAGCCGGGCGCCAAGTACCGCGACTTCCACGACGCCGCGCAGCGCGTGCTCGCCGAGAGGCTCGTGGAGTGGGGGCTCGTCGAGGGCCCGGTCGAGCGCGTCCTGGAGCTGGGTCTCCAGCGTCGCTGGACCCTGCACGGCACCGGTCACATGCTCGGCATGGACGTCCACGACTGCGCGGCCGCGCGCCGTGAGACGTACGCCGACGGTGTCCTTGAGCCCGGCATGTGCCTGACCGTCGAGCCCGGTCTGTACTTCCAGGCGGACGACCTGACGGTGCCGCAGGAGTACCGCGGCATCGGCGTGCGGATCGAGGACGACATCCTCGTGACGGCCGACGGCAACAAGAACCTGTCGGCGGCGCTGCCGCGGCGTGCCGATGACGTCGAGTCGTGGATGGCCGAGCTCAAGGGCTGATCGCAGAGGCTGAGCATCCTGCCGAACCGGGCTCCTTCTTTAAGAAGGGGCCCGGTTCTGCGTTTTCGGGGCCTGGCGCTCATCTTTGGGGCCTAGCGCTCGTCCTCGCCCGCCACCTTGGCCGTGCTCAGGGCGATGCGGTTCCAGGTGTTGATGGCGAAGATCAGGGCCAGGACGTGGCCAAGCTCCGTCTCGTCGAAGTGCGCGGCCGCGCGGGCGTAGACGTCGTCCGGCACGCCGCCCTGGTGGACGAGCGTGACGGCCTCGGTCAGGTCGAGCGCCGCCTGCTCCTTCTCCGTGAAGAAGTTCCTGGCCTCGCGCCAGACGCCGACCATGTGCAGCCGCGCCTCGTCCTCGCCCGCCTTGCGCGCGTCGGATGTGTGCATGTGCAGGCAGTAGGCGCAGCCGTTGATGAGCGACGCGCGGATCTGGATCAGCTCGACCAGGGCCGGGTCGAGGCCGTCGCGGGCTGCGGCGTCGAGTCCGATCACGGCCTTGAAGGCCTTGGGGGCGACCTTGGCGAAGTTGAGGCGGGGGGCGTGGGTGTGGGTGTGGGTGTGGGTCCGCTCGGGGGCGTGCGCGGGGGCCTGTGCGGCGGTCTTGACGGGGGCAGGTGCGGCGGTCTGCGTGGCGTTCTCGTTGTTCGTCATGACCATGAATCTACGGGCCGGAAAGACCTCGACTAGGGTGCATTCCCATGCCAGAATCATGGGTCAATTTGGCCGAGCGCATCGGGACTGACCTGCACTTGGAGCTCTCCGGGGCCGGAGGCCGCCGCGCCGTCCTCATCCGCGCGCTGCGCGACGCCGTGCGCGAGGGGCGGCTCGCTCCGGGGACACGGCTTCCGCCCTACCGCTCACTCGCCGCCGATCTGGGCATCGCCCGCAACACCGTCGCCGATGCCTACGCCGAGCTGGTCGCCGAGGGCTGGCTGACCGCGCGGCAGGGGTCCGGCACGCGGGTGGCCGAGCGTGCGGCGCCTCCCGCGCGCACCCGCATCGCCAAGCGGGCGCCCACCCGGCCGACGACGCCCGCGCCGCCCACGTACGACCTGCGCCAGGGCCAGCCGGACGCCGCTTCCTTCCCGCGCACCGCCTGGCTCGCCGCGGCCCGGCGCGCCCTCAACTCGGCTCCGAACGAGGCCTTCGGGCCGGGTGATCCGCAGGGGCGCATCGAGCTGCGCCGGGCGCTCGCGGGCTACCTGGGGCGCGCCCGCGGGGTGCGTACCGACCCGGAGCGGATCGTGGTGTGCTCCGGGTTCGCGCACGCTCTGCGGCTGCTCTTCGGGAGCGGGGGAGGCGGGATGCTGCGCGGGCCCCTGGCCGTGGAGTCGTACGGACTCGGCTTCCATCGGTCGATCCTCGCGACCGCGGGCGTACGGACGGTCCCGCTCGGTCTCGACGAAAAGGGCGCCCGGGTCGAGGAGTTGACCGAGGGTCAGCGGGTCCGGGGTGTGCTGCTCACGCCCGCACACCAGTTCCCGACCGGCGGGCCCCTGCACCCGGCCAGGCGCGCCGCGGTGATCGACTGGGCGCGTGCCCGCGGCGGTCTCGTCCTGGAGGACGACTACGACGGCGAGTTCCGCTACGACCGGGAGCCCGTGGGCGCCGTACAGGGGTTGGACCCCGAACGCGTCGTCTACATGGGCTCGGTGAGCAAGAGCCTCTCTCCGGGGGTGCGCCTGGGGTGGCTCGTTCTGCCCGAACACCTCATCGACGGAGTGCTCGCGGCGAAGGGCGAGCGGGAGGCGTGGGCCAGTGTCATCGACCAGCTCACGCTCGCCGACCTCATCGAGTCGGGCCACTACGACCGGCACATCCGCCGCATGCGTCAGCGCTACCGCCACCGCCGCGATCAGCTCGTGTCCGCGCTCGCCACGCACGCCCCGCACATCAGCCCGACCGGCGTCGCCGCGGGCCTGCACGCCGTCCTGCGGCTGCCTCCCGGCACCGAACAGTCCACGGCGAAGGCGGCCGCCTGGCAGGGCCTCGCGCTGGAGGGCCTGGCCGAGTTCCGCCACCCGCAGGCCACGATGCCCGCGCCCGACGGCCTGGTCGTCGGCTACTCCACGCCGCCGGAGCACGCCTACGGAGCCGCGCTCGACGCCCTGTGCAGGGCGCTGCCGCCCGGCTGAGGCTGCCACCCTGCTGAACTTCAGGGGCCCTCAGGCAGTGACGAGCGGCGGCGTGTCCTCACGCCACTTGAGGATCTTGTCGAAGCTGATCACCGCGCCGCCCCTGCCCCCCGGCCTGGGGCCGAAGTGCACATGATCGGCGAGTTCCTGGATGAGATACAGACCCCGGCCGTGCTCGGCGGTGTCGGACGCGCGCTGCGCGACGGGAACGAATCCCGGACCGGAATCAGCCACTTCGATGCGGCACTTCTCGCCGTCGAGGTACGCCGTCACCCGGTAGGCCCCGGCCGCCCCCTCGGAGACCGTCGTCCCGCCGTGCTCCACCGCGTTGGCACAGGCCTCGCTGAGAGCCACCGACAGGTCGTACGAGACGTCAGGATCCACCCCCGCGGTCTCCATCGTGCCGATCAGCAGCCGACGGGCCAGCGGGACGCTCGCAGCTTCGCGCCGCAAATGGAGAGACCACCACATGCTCATGCTCCAGCCTCCTGGCCGCGGCTCGACATACCGATACGTATTGCCGCAAGCGCCGGTGTATAAGCGCGCAGTTGACGTGATGCCGCCCATACGGCGGACGCGCGGACGAGTCGGGACGGTGTAGACACGTCCCTCACAAGGCACTTCGGGGCCCTACGGAGGAATCCGCAAAGGCACCCATTCGGTGCTGATGGGTATTGATCGGCACCCATCGGCACGCATGGGAGCTTGCGGACCTGCCGTATGCGGCGGGTAAGCCCAGTGCAATGATGTTCCGGCCATGACTGCCCCCCACCAGCGCGAGGCGCGCGCCGGATTCGACCTCCGGCTGTTGAGAGCCGCGGTGTTCGCCGTGCTCTGCGTCGTGCTGTCCGCCGGGGGCCATGTACTCGCTTCCTGCGCCGCCGTCCCGCTGTGGACGCTCGGCGTCGGCTTCATCGCCGTCCTCGCCGTCGCGGCGCCGCTCGCCGGGCGTGAGCGCTCGCTGCCGGGCATCGCCGCCCTGCTCGCCGCCGGGCAGGTGGGCCTGCACGCGCTCTTCGGGGTCGGCCAGCACGGCGGCTCCACGGTGGCGACCGGCTCCACGGTGGCGACCGCCGACACCTCCCTGGTGGAACGTGCCGCGCGCCTGGTGTGCGGGGCGGGCGCCGCCAACCTCAGCCCCGCCCAGGCCCACCGGATCCTGACGACGTCGGGCATGGAGCCGGGCGGCGGGGCCGGCGGCGGGGCCACGGGCCACGCCATGCACCAGCACAGCGCCCCGGCCGCGGCCTCGGCCACGTCCTCGGCGGCGGACACCGCGATGGACTCGATGTCGCTGCTCCCGTCGCTTCCGATGCTCCTGGGGCACGTGCTCGCCGCCGTCGCCGCCGGATGGCTGCTGCGCCGCGGCGACATCGCGCTCCTTCGACTCGTGCGGCTCTCGGCACACGGGGCATACGGAGTCGCCGAAGGGGCGCTCGTACGTTCCCTGCGCGGGGCGCTCGCACTCGTACGCGCCCTGCGAGCCGGACTCCCCGGAGCGCCCGGCGTGGATGCCCGCGCGCCCCGTACAGCGTTCTTCGGACCCGCGAAGCCGCAGACGACCGCGCTCCAGCACACGGTGATCAGGCGAGGTCCGCCGGCCGCCGCCGCACTCGCACTCGCTGCCTGACGCGACGCACTCCTACCGCAGCACTACGGAGAGGTGCCTCACGCCCTGCGGCATCCACGCGCGCGTGCCGCTCGGCTCGTCGCCGCGCGCGCACTCTCCCCTGATCACCACCGCTGACCTCGTCAGCGGCACTGGTCACCACCGCTGAAAGTGGAGTGTTCCGCCATGTCTGCTCTGTCTGCTCTGTCCGGCCTGTCCAGCCTGTCCGCCGGGAAGGCCTCCCGCGTCTCCGTCGTCGGTGGCGTCGCCGCCACCGCCGTCCTGCTGCTCTCCGTCCCCGCCTTCGCGCACGTCAGCGTCACGGCCGAGGGTGAGGCCGCCAAGGGCGGCTACGCCACGGTCAACTTCAAGGTGCCGAACGAGATGGACGACGCCTCGACCAACAAGCTCGAGGTGTCCTTCCCCGAGGACCACCCGCTCGCCTCCGTCATGACGCAGCCCGTACCCGGCTGGACCGCGAAGGTCACCAAGACGAAGCTCGACAAGCCGCTCGAGATGCACGGCGAGAAGATCGACGAGGCCGTCTCCAAGGTCACCTGGACCGCCGACGGCAAGGGCGTCCAGCCCGGCACCTTCCAGAAGTTCCCGCTCTCCCTCGGCGCACTGCCGGAGAACGCCGACGAACTCGTCTTCAAGGCCGTCCAGACGTACGACAACAAGGAAGTCGTCCGCTGGATCGAGCCGCAGCAGAAGGGCAAGGAGGAGCCGGAGCACCCGGCTCCTGCCCTCGCGCTCACCGCCGCCTCCGAGGACGGCCACGGCGCCGCCGCCTCGCACGACGACGCCAAGGGCGACGCGAAGTCGGACGACAAGAGCGAGTCCGCCGCCTCCTCCTCCGACAGCAGCGACTCCACCGCCCGTGTCCTCGGCATCGTCGGCATCGTCGTAGGCGTCGCCGGCGTGGCGTTCGGCGTGCTCGCCGGACGTCGGCGCACCAACAGCTGAGCCACTCCTTCGGGCCGCGCCGGGGGCCTTTCACCTGCCCCCGGTGCGCCCGGGCCCCCTCACATCTGGGACATTTTCGTATGCGCAAGAAGAAGCTGCTCGCCGCCGCCATGCTGGCCGCGGCCACCCTCACCCTGTCCGCCTGCGGCAGCGGTGACGACAGCAAGAAGCCCGTCGCGGACGTCTCCGTCGAGTCCAACGGCGACAAGGCCGCCACCATCCTCGACAAGCCCTTCGAGAAGCCGGACCTCGTCCTCAAGGACACGCACGGCAAGAAGTACGACCTGCGCGAGCGGACCAAGGGCAAGCCGACGCTCATCTACTTCGGCTACACCAACTGCCCGGACGTCTGCCCCTTGACGATGAGCAACATCGCCGTCGCCAAGAAGCAGCTGCCCAAGGCCGAACAGGACAAGCTCCAGGTCGTCTTCGTCACCACCGACCCCGAGCGCGACACCCCTGCCGCCCTCGGCAAGTGGCTCAAGGCCCAGGACACCGACTTCATCGGTCTGACCGGTGACTTCGAGACCATCCAGGGCAGCGCCCGCACCCTCGGCATCAGCATCGAGCCCTCCAAGAAGGAGAAGGGCAAGGTCGTCTCGATGCACGGCACACAGGTCATCGGGTTCTCGCCGAAGACCGACGCCGGGTACGTCCTGTACGGCGAGGACACCACCGTGGACGACTACACCAAGGACCTCCCCAAGATCATCAAGGGAGCGACTCCGTGAACCGCCGCACACTCATCAGCGGGGCCATAGCGCTGACGGTGGGGCTCGCCCTCGCGGGCTGCTCGGACTCGTCCGGCGACAAGGACGGCGCCAAGGCGTCGGACAAGCCGGAGCTCAAGGTCGCCGGTGCCTTCATGCCCGAGCCCGCCATGGACGACATGGCCTCCGGGTTCTTCACCGTCACGAACAAGGGCGGCGCGGACAAGCTCACCTCGGTCACCAGTTCCATCGCCGAGAAGGTCACGCTGCACAGCACCAAGAACAACGCGATGAAGGAGCAGAAGTCGTTCGACGTACCCGCGAACGGCGAGCTCGACTTCGCACGGGGCGGCAACCACCTCATGTTCGAGGAGCTCAAGCACAAGCCGAAGCAGGGCGACAAGGTCGCGGTGACGCTGCGCTTCGAGAAGTCGGACCCGATCGAGATTGAGGTTCCGGTGAAGGCCGCCACGTACAACCCCAAGCCCGGCAAGCACGCGTCGCACTGAGGGACTGATCGCTGATGCAGACCATCGCTCCCCGCTGTGGAGCTCGCTCCGGGGCCACCAGAGCTCGCTCCGGGGCCGCCGCCCGCTTCGGGATCGCGCCCGGCGTCGGACGGCTCCTGCTCGTCGTCGCCGTCTTCCTGGGCGCGCTGCTCGGCACGGCGGCACCCGCCTCCGCGCATGCCGCGCTGACGGGAAGCGACCCCAAGCAGGGGGCGGTGGTCGACAAGGCGCCCGCCAGTGTGTCGCTGACCTTCTCCGAGAAGGTCGCCATGTCCGACGGCTCCGTACGGGTGCTCGACCCGGCCGGCAAGCGCGTCGACACCGGCAAGACCAGTGACCTCGGGTCCAACACGTACGGCGTGAAGCTGCACAAGGGGCTGCCCGACGGCACCTTCACCGTCGCCTACCAAGTCGTCTCCGCCGACAGCCACCCCATCTCCGGGGCCTTCACCTTCTCGGTGGGCGCGCCGTCCGACACGAAGGTCGCGCTGCCGGACCAGGAGGTGGGCGGTGGATTCGTCGGCGGCCTGTACGGCTTCGCGCGCTACCTCTCGTACGCCGGGTTCATCCTCGTCGTCGGCGGGGCGGCCTTCGTGCTCGGCTGCTGGCCGCGCGGCGCCGGTGTACGGCCCCTGCAGCGCCTCGTGGTGTCCGGCTGGGTCACGCTCACCGCGTCCACCCTCGTGCTGCTGCTTCTGCGCGCGCCCTACACCGGGTCGGGGAAGCTCGCCGACGCCTTCGACATGGCCAAGCTCGGCGACGTACTTCAAACGAAGACGGGAGCCGCGCTGGTCTCACGGCTGCTGCTGCTCGCCGCCGCCGCGCTCTTCATCGCGGTGCTCTTCGGTGCGTACGAGAAGCGGACCGACCCCAAGGAGCGCAGGGACCTCACCTTCGGGCTCGCGATCGGCGGAGGCGTCGTCGCCCTCGGGCTCGGCGCGACCTGGGCCATGGCCGAGCACGCGTCGACCGGCATCCAGGCCGGACTCGCGATGCCCGTGGACGTCGTACACCTGCTCGCCGTCGCCGCCTGGCTCGGCGGGCTCGCGGCGCTCGTCGTCGCCCTCTACTTCGCGCCGTCGGTGGATGCCGGGGCGGTGAAACGCTTCTCCCGGGTCGCGTTCTGCAGCGTCATCGCCCTCGCCGCGACCGGGCTCTACCAGTCGTGGCGGCAGGTCGGCTCGTGGTCGGCGCTCACCGGTACGTGGTACGGACAGCTGCTCCTCATCAAGGTCGGCCTGGTGGCCGTCCTCGTCGGCATCGCAGGGATCTCGCGGCGCTGGACGGCACGGATCGCGGGCCAGGCGGGCGATCTGGCTCCGGAGGCCGCGGCGGCGTCCGTCGTCGAGAAGCGCGCGGAGAAGCGCGCGGAGAAGCGTGCGGAGAAGAACGCCGCGGCCGAGCGCGTGGAGAAGAAGCCGGTGACGGTGCCCGCCGCCGGGGGCACCGGCGCGGACTCCAAGGAACCCAAGGGCTCCAGGGACACCAAGGAATCCAAGGACTCCACGGACTCCACGGACTCCACGGACTCCAAGCGTTCCGCCCAACTCGCCCGCCAGCAGGCCGCCATGAGCACCGCCCGCGAGAAGCGGATCCGCGACGCCGACCCCAACCGCTCCGGCCTGCGCCGCTCCGTGCTCGCCGAGGCGGGAGTCGCCGTCGTCCTGCTCGCCGTCACCACGATCCTCACCTCCACCGAGCCGGGGCGCACGGAGGAGGAAGCGGCCGCTTCGAAGACGGCCGCCGCCGCGCAGCGGTCAGGACCGCTCACCCTCAAGATCCCCTTCGACACCGGCTCCAGCGACGGCAAGGGCACCGTGCAGCTCGACCTCGACCCGGGCCGTACCGGCAGCAACGAGATGCACATCTTCGTGAAGCGGCCGAACGGCAGCGCCTTCGACATCCCCGAGGTGAAGGTCTCCTTCACCCTCAAGTCGAAGGACGTCGGCCCGCTGCCCGTCGCTCCCGACCACATCGCCACCGGACACTGGAGCTCCAGCGGGGTGCAGATTCCGATGGCGGGCGACTGGAAGATCGCGGTGACCGTGCGCACCTCCGACATCGACCAAGTGACCGTGAACAAGAACGCGCAGATCGGCTAGAACGGAACCACCATGGCGGACAACGGGATTTCGAGGCGGCGGCTGATCGGCACCGCCGGCGCCACCGGTCTCGCGCTCGGCGCGGCTGGCGGTGCGGCCGGGTACGCCGCGGCGCCGTCGGAGGCGTCTTCAGCGGCTCGTGCGGCGTCACTGACGTCCCTCGGCGCGGACGAGGTCATGTTTCACGGGAAACATCAGCCGGGCATCACCACGCCCGTCCAGTCCCGCGGCCATCTGGTGGCCTTCGACCTGGCGGCGGGCGCGGGCCGCAAGGAGGCGGCCGCTCTGCTGCGCCGCTGGTCGGCGACGGCCGAGCGGCTGATGGCGGGCAAGGCCGCGGCGGGCGAGGACACGGATGTCGCCCGGGACGCGGGGCCGTCGTCCCTGACCGTCACCTTCGGCTTCGGCCACGGCTTCTTCGGGCGCACCGGCCTGGAGAAGCAGCGCCCGTCCGCGCTCGACCCGCTGCCCGACTTCTCCTCCGACCACCTCGACAAGGCGCGCAGCGACGGCGACCTGTGGGTGCAGATCGGCGCGAACGACCCGCTCGTCGCCTTCCACGCGCTGCGCGCGATCCAGAAGGAGGCCGGTGACGCGGCACGGGTGCGCTGGCAGATGAACGGGTTCAACCGCTCGCCCGGCGCGACCGCGCAGCCGATGACGACGCGCAACCTCATGGGCCAGATCGACGGCTCGAACAACCCGAAGCCGTCGGAGGACGACTTCGACCGACGGATCTTCGTGCCCGCCGCAGGAGCCACGGGAGCCCCGGGAGCCGCAGGGGACCCTTCGTGGATGGCCGGGGGCTCGTACGTCGTCGTACGCCGCATCCGGATGCTCCTCGACGACTGGGAGAAGCTCGGCGTCAAGGACCAGGAGGCGGTCATCGGGCGCCACAAGTCGGACGGCTCACCGCTGACCGGCGGTACGGAGACCACCGAGCCGAAGCTGGAGAAGGCGGGCGCGGACGGCAAGTACGTCATCGCTCTCAACGCCCACGCCCGCATCACCCGGCCCGACCAGAACGGCGGCTCCGCGATGCTGCGCCGCCCGTTCTCGTACCACGACGGCTTCGACAAGGGCGGGGAGCCGGACGCGGGCCTGCTCTTCGTGTGCTGGCAGGCCGACCCGCTCCGCGGCTTCGTGCCGGTGCAGCGCAAGCTCGACCGCGGGGACGCCCTTTCGGAGTTCATCCGGCACGAGGCGAGCGGCCTCTTCGCGGTGCCGGGCGGGGCGGCCAACGGGGAGTACGTGGGTCAGCGGCTGCTGGAGGGGTGACTCTCTTCCTTCGTCCGTGGGGCGGGTGCCGCTTCGTGAGACGCGTGAGCCATGCCACGTACAGGCCATTAGGGTGACGGTATGTCGGCGATGCGCTACACCTATCTCGGCCCCGAGGGCACCTTCACCGAAGCCGCCCTCCGCACACTCCCGGAAGCGGCAACCCGGGAGCTCGTCCCGATGGTGTCCGTGCCGGCCGCGCTCGACGCGGTCCGGAACAGCGACGCGGCGGCGGCGCTCGTGCCGATCGAGAACTCGGTCGAGGGCGGTGTCACGACCACCGTCGACGAACTCGCCAAGGGCGAGCCCTTGATGATCTACCGCGAGGTCGTCCTGCCGATCGCCTTCGCGCTGCTCGTGCGGCCAGGCACGCAGCTCAAGGACATCAAGACCGTGACCGGCCACCCCGTGGCCCAGCCCCAGGTCCGCAACTGGCTCGCCGCGAACCTCCCGGACGCCCTGTGGGAGTCGGCGGCCTCGAACGCGGACGGCGCCCGCCTGGTCCAGGAAGGGCGCTTCGACGCGGCCTTCGCGGGCGAGTTCGCGGCGGCGACGTACAGTCTCGAACCGCTGGTCAGCGACATCCACGACGCGGCGACCGCCGAGACCCGCTTCGTCCTGGTCGGCCGCCCGGCCCGCCCCGCCGCGCCGACCGGTGCGGACAAGACCTCGGTGGTCATCTGGCTCGGCGACGACCACCCGGGCGCCCTGCTCGAACTGCTCCAGGAGTTCGCCGTACGCGGGGTCAACCTGATGCGGATCGAATCGCGGCCCACCGGCCAGCGCATCGGTAATTACTGCTTCTCCGTGGACGCCGAAGGGCACATCACGGACCGCCGTGTGGGCGAGGCCCTTATGGGCCTCAAGCGGATCTGCCCGCAGGTGCGTTTCCTCGGGTCCTACCCGCGGGCGGGGGTGTCGCCCGGCGACCTGCCGCCGCTGCGGCCCGGGACGACCGATGGCGAGTTCCTCGCGGCGTCGGACTGGCTGACGCAGTGCCAGGACGGCCGGTTCTAAGCGATCCCCGGGCGATCCCCCGGCGATCCCCGCGCGATCCCTCTGGCGGTTCCTGAGCTGCTCCTGGGCTGCTCCTGGGCGGTCTTACCTGCTGATTTACGTTGTCCACAAAGTTATCCACAGGCCCCCTTCTCGACCTGGGGACAAGTCGACAACGAAGCGTGACATGGTCGACAAATCGGCCTACAACCCACAAGTCCGTCCACAGTCGCGCACGTCACCCCTCGTCCACTCTTTTCCATTGATCAACTCTTTGGAGCGAACCATTTCCACTCGAAAGTGGGTGTGAGGGTGGTTTGGGACGGGAATCCTTCGTCGCGCATGCGGCTTTCGGAACGATCCCTTCCGGCATCCACAGATCTTTCGCACAGCCTGTGGATAACTTTTCAGCAGGGGATATTCCTGTGGACAACCGGCACGCCAAGTCCCGCTCCACGCAAGGGGATCGGGTCAATGGGGCACGCCCACTCTGCCCCATTTCGGGGAATGACACGCTTTCCGTTGACCTGGAACCGACCCCTGGGCCGACCCGGAATCCTTCGTGCCGCTTTCCGGAATTCACATTCCGGCAAATCGGTCATAACGCTACAGCGTGGAATATCGAGTCGAGAGCCGGAACCGCTCGACGGTAGCCTGGTGGGGTGATTGACCTTCGCCTGCTCCGTGAGGACCCCGACCGTGTTCGCGCCTCCCAGCGCGCCCGTGGAGAGGACGTCGCGCTCGTCGACGCCCTGCTCTCCGCCGACGAGCGGCGCAGGTCCTCCGGACTCCGCTTCGACGAGCTCCGTTCCGAGCAGAAGGCGCTCGGCAAGCTCATCCCCAAGGCCTCGGGTGACGAGAAGGCCGAGCTCCTGAAGAAGGCCGGCGAGCTCTCCGCCGCCGTCAAGGCGGCCAACACCGCTCAGGACGAGGCCGACGAGGAGACCAAGCGTCTCCTGCAGCAGCTGGGCAACATCGTCCACCCGGACGTCCCGGTCGGCGGCGAAGAGGACTTCGTCGTCCTCGACACCATCGGCACCCCGCGCGACTTCGCGGCCGAGGGCTTCGAGCCCAAGGACCACCTGGAGCTGGGCGAGGCGCTCGGCGCCATCGACGTCGAACGCGGCGCGAAGGTCTCAGGATCGCGCTTCTACTACCTGACCGGTGTCGGCGCGCTGCTCGAACTGGCCCTGGTGAACGCGGCGATCGCGCAGGCGACGGAGGCCGGGTTCATCCCGATGCTGACGCCCGCCCTGGTCCGCCCGCGCGCCATGGAGGGCACGGGCTTCCTCGGCCAGGCCGCCGAGAACGTCTACCACCTGGAGAAGGACGACTACTACCTGGTCGGCACCTCCGAGGTCGCGCTCGCCGGTTACCACATGGACGAGATCATCGACGCCGACAAGCTGCCCCTGCGGTACGCGGGCTTCTCGCCCTGCTTCCGCCGTGAGGCCGGCACGTACGGCAAGGACACCCGCGGCATCTTCCGCGTGCACCAGTTCGACAAGGTCGAGATGTTCTCGTACGTCGACCCGGCGGACGCGGAGAACGAACACCAGCGGCTCCTGGAGTGGGAGAAGCAGTGGCTGACCGGCCTCGGCCTGCCGTTCCAGGTGATCGACGTGGCCACGGGTGACCTGGGCTCCTCGGCGTCGCGGAAGTTCGACTGCGAGGCGTGGATCCCGACGCAGGGCAAGTACCGCGAGCTGACCTCCGCGTCGAACTGCGACAGCTTCCAGTCCCGCCGTCTGTCGATCCGGATGCGCGAGAACAGCGACGGCAAGAAGGTGACGCAGCCGCTCGCGACGCTGAACGGCACGCTCTGCGCCGTCCCGCGCACGATCGTCGCCCTTCTGGAGAATCACCAGCAGGCCGACGGCTCCGTGTGGGTGCCCGAGGTACTGCGTCCGTTCCTGGGGGGACGAGAGATCTTGGAGCCCATCAACAAGTGAGTCACCCTGCTCCTGCCACACCGTCCGTTTCCACGCCGCCCTTCCCGTACAAGCTCGTCGCGACCGACCTCGACGGAACGCTCCTGCGCTCCGACGACACGGTCTCGCCGCGTACGCGCGACGCGCTCACCGCGGCCACCGCGGCGGGCGCCGCGCACATCGTCGTCACCGGCCGTGCCGTTCCCTGGACCCGGCACATCCTCGACGATCTGGGCTATGACGGCCTGGCGGTGTGCGGGCAGGGCGCGCAGGTCTACCACGCGGGCGAGCACCGGCTGCTCACGTCGGTCACGCTCGACCGGCAGCTGGCAGGCATCGCCCTCGCCAAGATAGAGGCGGAGATCGGCCCGCTGGCGCTTGCCGCGAGCCGTGACGGCCTCGACGGCGAGGTGATCGTCGGTCCTGGGTACCTGGTGCAGGAGGGCCCGCTGCCCGTCGTCCCCTTCACGGATGTCGCCGATCTGTGGTCGGCTCCGCTGAACAAGGTGTACGTCCAGCACCCGGGCCTCAGTGACGACGAGCTGGCCTCGGTGGCACGTCAGGTGGCGGGTGGTCTGGTCGGCGTGACGATGGCCGGCGAGGGCGTCGTCGAACTCCTCCCCCTCGGCCTCTCCAAGGCAACGGGACTGTCCCTCGCGGCCCGCCGCCTGGGCGCGAAGGCCGCGGACACGATCGCCTTCGGGGACATGCCCAACGACATCCCGATGTTCGGCTGGGCGGCACATGGCGTGGCGATGGCCAACGCCCACGAGGAGCTCAAGACGGTGGCGGACGAGGTGACGGCGTCGAACGAGGACGACGGCATCGCGACGGTGCTCGAGCGGTTCCTGGTCTGATTTCAGCCCGTCCGGCGTTTGAGGACGAACTCGGCGAAGCCGGTGATCGACGGCAGCGCGGTGCCGGGCGCCGATGAATCGGCTCGAGCCCAGTACAACGTCTTGCGGAGGATGCGCGGATCGAACGCGCGCGGGATTTTCGGTCCCGACGACGGCTTAGCAAGCCGCTGCCTTACCACTCGGCCAATCCTCCGGGTGGGCGACCCGCGCAAGAAGTGCGCGCTCGAAGTGGCCGCCCCGGGCAACTCCCCCGTGGGCGGGGCTCTACGGAGTGAGTAACTACTCCGAGGCCTGCCGCGGGCTGCCCTGCTGGGAACTCGACGGACTACTGATGGACACGTCGGCTCCTCTCCCAGTAAGCGGGCGCCAGGGTCGTGGCGCGGTGACAACAACTACTGTGCCCGCGCCTCCACATCGCCCGCCACTGAATTAATGACTCCTCAGTTACTTACTCCTCCCCGGCCAGCTTCAGCGACCGGAGCTTCTGCCCGGCGTACCACGTGGTGAGGACCGTGACGCCGACAAGCAGCACCGTGGCGACCGGGAGACCGACGTCCGAGGTGACCAGGTCGCCGCCCGCGGTCTTCTGGGCGACGGCGAGCGACCACTGCTGGACGCTGAGCGTGCGCGCCCCGGGGACCAGGGACCCGAAGAGGGCCTCCCACACGAGGGCGTAGACGAGTCCGAAGACCACCGCGTGCCGGGTGATGGTGCCCAGGAGCAGGAAGATCGCGGCGTACGCGATGGAGGCGACCAGGGCGGCGATGGTGTACGCCACGGCGATCTGCTGGCCGTTGCCGTTCAGGATCATGCCCGCGATGAAGGTCGGGACCGCGGAGAAGGCCATCGTCACGGCGATGGCGACGGTGAGCTTGGTGAGGATGATCGTGGGCCGCTTGATCGGCTTGGAGAGGAGATAGACGACGGAACCGTCGTCGATCTCCGGGCCGATGGCTCCGGTGCCCGCGATGACGCCGATGATCGGCACCATCGTGGCGAGCGCGAAGCCGCCGAGGAGGTCGGATGCGACCTGGTCGTCGGCGCCGCTGAAACCGCGGACGGCGGCGGAGATGACGATCAGGAGGACGGGCAGGGCGAGGAGGATCAGAGCCCGGCGGCGGCCGAGCAGGGCCCGGTAGGTGAGCCGGGCGACAGTGGGGTCGTACACGAGAGCTCCCTTCAGGCCGCGACGAGATAGGAGAAGACCGACTCGAGGGACTCGTCCGATGGCGAGACCGTGAGGAGCCGGATGTCGTGATCACGGGCGATGCGTGGCAACAGGGCGGTGAAGCGCCCGAAGTCGATGGCTTGGATGCGCAGGGCGCCTTCCTTGAGGTCGACTTCGATTCCTGCCGTCGACGGGTCTGCGATCAGGGCGGCGGCCAGCGCGCGGTCGTCGCTGGAGCGCACCAGGTAGCGGTGCGGGCGGTCGGTCATCAGGCGGCGGATCTTGCGGAAGTCACCGCTCGCCGCGTGCCGTCCTGCCACGATCACCTCGATGTGCGAGGCCAGTTGCTCGACCTCTTCGAGGATGTGCGAGGAGAAGAGGACCGTGCGGCCCTCGTCCCCCATGCGCCGCAGCAGGTCCATCAGCTGCATGCGCTGGCGAGGGTCCATGCCGTTGAACGGCTCGTCGAGCAGGAGTACGGACGGTTCATGGACGAGGGCGGACGCCATCTTCACGCGCTGGCGCATGCCCTTGCTGTACGTCGAGATCTTGCGGTCCTGCGCGTACTCCATCTCGACCGTGGCGAGGGCCTTGTGGGCGGCCCGCTCGTCCAGGCCGTGCAACTCGGCGTTGGCGACGACGAATTCGCGTCCGGTGAGAAAGTCGTACATCGCCTCGCGCTCGGGGACGATGCCGATGTCCTTGTAGATCTGTTCGTTGCGCCATATCGGCTTGGCGTCGAGGGTGACGCTGCCGGTGGAGGGGGCGAGGAAGCCGCCCATCATGTTGATCAGGGTGGACTTGCCCGCGCCGTTCGGGCCGAGGAGGCCGGTGACGCCGGGGCCGACGTTCATCGTGATGTCGTTGACCGCCACCACGTTGCCGAACCAGCGGGAGGTGTGGTCGATGTTGATCGTGCTCACAGCCCGACCTTTCGGTAGCGGCGCATCAGCGCGCCGTAGCAGCCCGCGATGAGGGCGAGGACGACGACCACGTAGACCACGCCCGTGCCGGACGAGGGGCCTTCCCCTCCGGGGAAGGCGGAGGTCGCGCCGAGGAAGGCGGTCTGCACGCCGTCGATGAGTGTGATCGGCGAGAAGAGGCCGAGCCAGGCGATGACGTCGGTGCTGCCCTGTTCGTACGCGATGGCCTGGACCGTGGACACCGCCCCGTAGCTGATGGTCAGTACGGCGATGACGGCGGCGATCCCGAAGCCGCGGCGGGGTGTGATCGCCGAGACGATGAGGGCGATTCCAGAGAAGAGGAGCGAGAGCAGCGCCACGGAGACGAGCCCCTGGCCGAAGCCCTTCGTCTGGTCCGCGAAGTCGAGCTTGGCGAGCAGCGCCCCTACGTAGAGGACGAGCAGCGGTGCGGCCGTGAGGACGAAGAGGGCCGAGGACATCGCCGCGAACTTGGCGCGTACGTAGTCGCTGTGCTCGATGGGGCGGGAGAAGTAGAGGGGGACGGTCTTGAAGCGCAGGTCGCGGGAGACCGTCTGGGGGGCCTGGGCGGCGAGGTAGAGACTGATGACGGCCTGCAGCACGATCGCGTATCGGGTGTAGTCGAGGGGGAGGTCGTTCGCCTTGGTGGTCACGGCGACCGCCACCATGATCGCGGCGGGGACGCACATCACCGCGAAGAGGATCATGGGCAGGACCTTGGACTTGGCCGAGCGGCCGAGTCCGTACGCCCCGCGCAGGCTCTGGGAGAAGAGCGAGCGGCGGGCGTAGGCGCGGCCCAGGCGCGGGCCGTCGTAGTTGCGATAGCCGATGTTGTGGATCTGGGTCTGTTCGCCGGCGTGTGCCGGGGGCTGCTCAACCGCCATGACGGACCGCCTCCTTCCGCGCTTCCGTCTTCTCGGACTGTTCGGGCTGCTCGGCCTGCTCGGACTGGAAGACCTCTGCGATGTGGTGCCTTCGCTGTTCCATCCGGACCAGGCCGAGGCCGAGGTCCGCGACGAGGTCGCGGACGAGGTCGTACGTCTCGTCGCCGTCCGCTTCGAGCAGCACGGTGTGCCCGGCACCCGGCAGGCCGCTGCCCTCGTGGGTGGAGACCCCGCGTCCCTGCAGCGCCTCACGGAACGCTTTGGTGCCGTCGGGGTGTTCGTCGCTGTCCGTCACCTCGATGGCCAGCGTCGTGGTGATCTGGGTGAAGTCGGTGGTGGAGCTGGACCGCAGGAGCTTGCCGCCGTCGATGACGACGACGTGGTCGCAGGTGCGCTCCAGCTCGCCGAGCAGGTGCGAGGTGACCAGGACGGAGATGCCGAAGTCCGTGTGGACGCGGCGGATGAGGCCCAGCATCTCGTCGCGGCCCACGGGGTCGAGGCCGTTGGTCGGTTCGTCCAGGAAGACCAGGTCGGGGTCGTGGACGAGGGCCTGCGCGAGCTTCACGCGCTGCTTCATCCCCGTCGAGTAGCCCCCGATGGGGCGGTAGCGCTCTTCGTAGAGGCCGACGTGCCGCAGCGTGTCCGCGGTGCGTTCACGGGCCGCCGTGGGCGGCAGGCCCGACATGCGCGCCATGTGGACGACGAACTCGGTGGCCGACACATCGGGCGGCAGGCAGTCGTGCTCGGGCATATAGCCGACGCGCTCACGGATCTGGCCGCCGCTGGTGGCGACGTCGAGACCGAGCACAGCGGCGGTGCCCTCCGTGGCGGGGGACAGACCCAGCAGGATCTTGATCAGTGTGGACTTGCCGGCTCCGTTGGCTCCGACGAGTCCGGTTACACCGGGCCCGATATCCATGGAGAGCCGGTCAAGCGCGGTCACCCTCGGGAACCGCTTGCTCAGGCTTTCGGTCGCGATCACAGTCACGTTTCGAAGGTAGTGGCGCAGGCCACATCGGGCGTCAGACCAGGGTGCTGTCCTCGTATCACTCTCGGGTATTACGGGCCCGTAAGGGTCGTCCTGAGGTCGCCCCCTGGGGGACAACCCTCGGCTTCCCCCGGAGTCGGGCCCGGCTCGTGCACAGCTATTGACGTAGCCGCTGAGCATTGTCACATTCATCAGTGTCAAGTTACGGACGCGTACTGCGATGGACCGGTCACGCGTACGGCGACGACGGACACGGACGGACGGTGGCATGACCTCAGCAGTGGCAGGCGAACTCACCGCGGAACTGCGGGGGTTCAGGGAAGTGCAGACCCTCGCGTATGAATGCGCGGAGGCGGTCGCGGCGCAGCTCAAGCCGGGTGTGACCGAGCGCGAGGCAGCGCGGATGCAGCGTGAGTGGCTGCGTGAGCGGGGTGTGCGGGACTGGTTCCACCTGCCTTTCGCCTGGTTCGGGGACCGCACGGCGTTCGCGAACTTCCGGATACCGCTGCAGTTCTTCCCCACCAACCGCCGCCTCGAGCCGGGGATGCCTTTCATCCTCGACATGGCCCCGGTCCACAAGGGATACACGGCGGACATCGGCTACTCGGGCTGCCTCGGGCTCAATCCCCTGCACGACAAGCTGCTCTCTGATCTGGAGGCGCACCGCGAGCTGCTCCTGCGCGAGGTGCGTGAGCGCCGCCCGCTGCGCGAGATCTATGAGGACGTGGACCGGCTCATGGTCCGCCAGGGCTATGCCAACCGCCATCGCGCGTATCCCTTCGGAGTCATCGCGCACAAGATCGACCGGGTCAAGGAGCGCCGCAGGTCGCCGCATGTCTTCGGCTTCGGCACCCAGTCCCTGAAGGGGCTGGCGAGCGACGCGCTCCATGGCCACAGGGACGGCTGGTCCCCGCTGTGGTCGCCGTACAAATTCTCCGACCACCCGCCCCAGCCGGGGCTCTGGGCGGTCGAACCGCACCTCGGATTCAGGGGTACGGGCGCGAAGTTCGAGGAGATCCTGGTCGTCACCGACTCCAAGGACCCCGAGCAGAGCGCGTTCTGGCTGGATGACGATCTGCCGCATGTGCGGCGCTGGGCTGAGGAGAGGGCCGCCGCATGACCACGGAAGGAATCACCAAGGGGATCAAAGACGCCCGCGAGCGCTGGGTGCGCACGGGCGGAGTGGAGCTGTGCGTCGCCGAGCTGGGCGATCCGACGCAGCCCACGGTGCTGCTCGTACACGGCTATCCGGACTCCAAAGAGGTGTGGTCGGATGTCGCCGAGCGCCTCGCCGACCGCTTCCATGTCGTGCTCTACGACGTGCGCGGCCACGGCAGGTCGACGGCTCCGCAGCCGCTGCGCGGCGGATTCACGCTGGAGAAGCTGACCGATGACTTCGTGGCCGTCGCCGATGCGGTGAGCCCGGACAAGCCGGTGCATCTGGTCGGCCACGACTGGGGTTCGGTGCAGGCCTGGGAGTTCGTCACGGTCAAGCGCACCGAGGGGCGCATCGCGTCCTTCACGTCGATGTCGGGGCCCTCGCTCGACCACTTCGGGCACTGGATCAAGAAGCGGATGACCCGGCCCACACCGCGCAAGGTCGGCCAGCTCCTCGGTCAGGGCGCCAAGTCCTGGTACGTGTACATGCTGCACACGCCGGTGCTCCCCGAGCTCGCCTGGCGCGGCCCACTCGGCAAGCAGTGGCCGAAGATCCTCCAGCGCATGGAGAAGGTGCCTGCGGGCGACTACCCGACGTCGTCGCTGCCGTCGGACGCCGCACACGGAGCGTGGCTCTACCGCGACAACGTCCGCCCACGGATGCGCAGGCCCCGCGCCGACGCCTACGCGCACGCGCCCGTGCAGCTCATCACGCCGTCCGGCGACATCTTCCTGTCGGAACGGCTCTATGACGAACTGGAGCTGTGGGCTCCGGACCTGGTGCGCCGCAGCATCCCGGCCAAGCACTGGGTGCCCCGCACCCGCCCCGACCAACTGGCGTCTTGGATCACCGACTTCGTCACCTCCAACGAGGACGGTGTGCCCGCGAAGGACACTGTGGCCACGGGGAAGCACGCCGATCGCTTCGGCGGCCAGCTGGTCCTGGTCACCGGCGCGGGCAGCGGCATCGGCCGGGCCACCGCCTTCGCGTTCGCCGAGGCGGGCGCACGCGTCGTGGCCGTCGACCGGGACGCGGAGAGCGCGGCGCGCACGGCGGAGATGTCCCGTCTGGTCGGCGCCCCCGAGGCCTGGGGCGAAACGGTCGACGTCACCGACGAGCAGGCCATGGAGAAGCTCGCCGAGAAGGTCGCCAGGGAGTACGGCATCGTCGACGTCCTGGTGAACAACGCGGGGATAGGCCTCTCCGGCTCCTTCCTCGACACCAGCGCCGAGGACTGGAAGAAGGTCCTCGACGTCAATCTGTGGGGCGTGATCCACGGCTGCCGGCTCTTCGGCAAGCAGATGGCCGAGCGCGGCCAGGGCGGCCACATCGTCAACACCGCGTCCGCGGCGGCCTATCAGCCGTCCAAGGCTCTGCCCGCCTACAGCACCTCCAAGGCGGCGGTCCTGATGCTCAGTGAGTGCCTGCGCGCGGAGTTGGCGGGCAAGGGCATCGGAGTCTCCGCGATATGCCCGGGTCTCGTGAACACGAACATCACGGCGACCGCGCGCTTCGCCGGAGTCGACGCCGAGGAGGAGAAGCGCCGCCAGAAGAAGGCCTCGCGCCTGTACGGCCTGCGGAACTACCCGCCGGAGAAGGTCGCCGACGCGATCCTGCGCGCGGTCGTCAAGAACCAGGCCGTCGTCCCGGTCACCCCGGAGGCCCGTGGCGCCCACCTCATGTCCCGCTTCACGCCCAGGGCCCTGCGTGCGATCGCCCGATTGGAGCCGCCGCTGTGAGCACGGAGAAGAGCACCGACGCGGACGCCGAGGAGCACTACACGATCGTTCCGCGCCGGGTCTCGTTCGACTGGGAACGGACCCCGCTGCACTGGATCCCTGACGAGCCCACCGCAACGCACGTCATCAACGTGCTGCATCTGCTTCTCCCGGCGGGGGAGCGGTGGTTCGTGAAGGTCTTCAAGGAAGGCCTGCCCCTGGTCACCGACCCGGTGCTGCTTGGGGACGTCAAGGGGTTCATGGGCCAGGAGGCCACGCACAGCGTGCAGCACGCGCATGTGCTCGACCACCTGGCGGCGCAGCGCCTCGACACCGCCGCCTTCACCAGGTACGTCGACTTCCTCTTCGAGAAACTTCTCGGCGAGAAGCCGCCGTTGGGGGCGCCGATACCGACGCAGGAGTGGCTGCGCTTCCGTCTCGCGGTCGTCGCGGCGATCGAGCAGTTCACGGCGGTCCTGGGGAACTGGGTGCTGCACGCCGAGGGCCTGGACCACGCGGACGCCGACGAGGTCATGCTCGATCTGCTGCGCTGGCACGGCGCGGAAGAGGTCGAGCACCGCTCCGTCGCCTTCGACATGTACCAGCACTGCGGCGGCGACGGCCTGCCCCGCTATGCCCGCCGCATCGCGGGCATGACGGTCACGGCTCCCGTGATGCTGTATCTGTGGATCTGGGGCACCGCCTATCTGATGCGCCGGGATCCCCAGCTCGCGGGGCGCCTTCGCTACTCCCTGGCCGAGCACAACAAGGCGGTCAGGAAGGGCCTGCTGCCCACCTGGCGAGAGCTCGGTACGGCCATACCCCGCTACCTGCGGCGGTCGTACCATCCCTCGCAGGAAGGCTCGCTGCGCAAGGCCGTCGAATACCTGGCGGAGTCACCCGCGGCACGGGCCGCGGCCGCTGCGGTCGGCCGAGCGGCCATCGCCTAGCACGAGGTTCTACGGAGGCGGGGAGCGTGGACGAACAGTCGGGCGCGGGACAGAGGCCGGTGGATCACCACGCCACCGAGCACAGGCCGGTGGATCACCACGGCACCGAGCACAGGCCGGTGGAGTACCGCATCGAGGACCTGGCGCACCACAGCGGCGCCACGGTCCGTACGATCCGCGCCTACCAGGACCGCGGCCTGCTCCCCCGGCCCGAGCGGCGCGGCCGGGCCAATGTGTACGGCGACGCGCACCTGGCCCGGTTGAGGCAGATCGCCGATCTGCTCGACCGGGGCTACACCCTGGCCTCCATAAAGGAGCTGCTCGAGGCCTGGGACACGGGCCGGGGACTCGGCGGCGTCCTGGGGCTCGCTGTCGAGGTCGACGGGCCGTGGACGGACGAGAAGGCCGACCGGATGACCCGGGCGGAGCTGGACGCGGCGTTCGGCGGCGATCCGGACGATGCCGCGGTGGCCGACGCGATCGCGCTCGGCGTGCTCGAGCCCATGCCGGGGCGGGACGACGAATTCCTGGTTCCGAGCCCTCAAGAGCTCGCGGTCGCCGTCGAGTTGCACGCCGCCGGTGTTCCGCTGTCGGCGATCTCGGGCCATCTACGGGAGTTGAGGGGGCAGGTCGAGCACATAGCCTCCCGTTTCCTGGAGTTCACGACCGAGCATGTCTTCGCCCGCTATCTCGGGCATCACCCGCCGAGCGAGGCAGACGCGGCGGAGGCGGCCGCTCTCGTACGGCGCCTGAGGCCGCTCGCCCAGCAGTCGGTCGACGCCGAACTGGCTCGGGCCATGCGTCTGTTCGCCACCCGGCACCTCCAGCATCACCTTGCTTCGGGGCAACCGGCCCAACGGACGAATGAGCCGTTCCCGGTGGCGCTGCCCGCCGCGACAATGCAGGCCGTGGAGGGGCTAGTTGGACGGGAGAACGCCGACGCGTTCGTTGCTGCCGCCACTGAACGGGAAGTACAGGCCAGGACATTGGACGCACTTGCCGCAAGTCATGGCAATATCGGATCCGTTGATCAAAAGGCCTAAATCGGCAGGGTGTTGTCCACAGAATCGCCAATTCCCCTGTGGATAACTGGACTTGGCTGTGGATCAAACCTGTGGACGAAAAGTGACGGATGAAAAGTCGGTGGACGAAAATCAAGTGCGGGGAGAACGGTTCGGAGCGAGGCTGAATGGATGAATGCAGAACCCCCCTCCGACGAGGCGGCCGACGACATGGCCGACGAGGTGGCCTATGAGGTGGCCTATGAGGTGGCCTATGAGGTGGCCGCCGAGCGGCGCACCGTGAAGGTGTCGAAATACCTCTCCAAGCACCTGCGCCACCAGCCCGAGAAAATCGGACTCTCGCTCGACGAGAACGGCTGGGTGGAGATCGATGCCCTCATCGCCGCCGCGACGGCACACGGTTTCCGCTTCACCCGTGCCGAGCTCGAGCACGTGGTGGCCGTGAACGACAAACAGCGCTTCGCCGTAGAAGACAGCCGGATCCGCGCCAGTCAGGGCCACTCCGTCGACGTCGACCTCAATCTGCCTCCGGCGACCCCGCCCTCGTATCTCTTCCACGGCACGGTGGCACGCAATACGGCCGCGATCCGCGCCGAAGGCCTGCGGCCCATGAATCGCCATGCCGTTCATCTCTCGCCCGACCGCGAGACAGCCACCCGCGTCGGCGCCCGCCGCGGTCGACCCGTCGTGCTCTCCGTCGACGCGGGCGCTATGCACCGCGACGGACACGTGTTCCAGGTCAGCGCCAATGGCGTCTGGCTCACCGCCGCCGTGCCCCCTGGCTATCTCCGTTTCCCGCACAAGCACTGACCAGGCAGGATCGGTGGGCATGGAGCACCTGCACAGTACCGAGGCCGCACTCGCCGCACTCCGTGAGATCGCACGGGAGTACGAGCGGGAGGTGGAGATCTCGCACGACATCGGCGCCGACCAGACCTCACGCCGGAGCTCGGCGGGCATCGGCGTGACCACGGACCCCGACGGATCACTGCCTCATGAAGCGTTCGTGGAATTCGGCGGATCGCCCCGGCTTTCGGTGCGGCTCTACCCCGACGACGATGCGCTGATCACCGTCGAGGGCGTCGAATGCGCCGACATCCCCCGCGACCACGTGCCCGCCTTCCTGCGATCGGTCCTCGGCGGTCTCGCCCATGTGAAGGGTCGGCGTTTCCCGCCCGGCTACCACCTGATCGTGCCGCTGCCGGGCGACGAGACGCACAAGGAGTACATCCCCATGGTCGCCCTCACACCCTGGCTGAACAGCAGATTCCAGTGAAATCCCGACAGGTCGGCGGGGCATACGCTCTGATACATGAGTTTGCGTCTGAGCACCGTGATCCTGCCCGTCCGCCGCTGGCACGAGGGCGGCAAGGAGCGTTGGCAGCGAGCTGAGGAGCTCGGCTTCCACACCGCGTACACCTATGACCACCTCTCCTGGCGGACCTTCCGCGACGGGCCCTGGTTCGGTGCCGTCCCGACCCTGACCGCCGCCGCGGCCGCCACCGACCGGCTGCGCCTCGGCACCCTGGTCACCTCGCCGAACTTCCGGCACCCGGTGACCCTCGCCAAGGACCTGATCACGCTGGACGACGTGTCCGACGGCCGGATCACCCTCGGCATCGGCGCGGGCGGCAACGGCTTCGACGCCACCGCGCTGCTCAAGTCCGGCGAGGAGCCCTGGACGCCGCGCGAGCGTGCCGACCACTTCGGCGAGTTCCTCCCCCTTCTCGACCGCCTTCTTACCGAAGACGTCGTTTCGCACGAGGGCGAGTACTACTCGGCATCCGAGGTGCGGAACATCCCGGGCTGCGTCCAGCGCCCCCGGTTGCCCTTCGCGGTGGCCGCCACCGGGCCGCGCGGCCTGAAGCTCGCCGCGCGCCACGGGCAGGCATGGGTGACGACGGGCGACCCGAAGCTCTTCGAGAACGGCACCCCGGAGCAGTCACTTCAAGCCATCCGCGGACAGGCGGACAAGCTCGCCACGGCCTGCGACGCGATCGGGCGCGACGCCGCCGAGCTCGACAAGATCCTGCTCACCGGGTTCACCCCGGGCCGCCCCATGGACTCCTTCGACGCCTTCGTGGACTTCGCCGGCAACCACGCTGAGCTGGGCTTCACCGAGATCGTTCTGCACTGGCCGCTTCCGGGGACGGATTTCGCCGCAGACGAGAAGATCTTCGAACGGATCGCCACGGAGGCCCTGGTCCAGCTGGGAAGCGGCACAGCAGGGGCGTAAAGGCACTCAGATGTGCGCCCCAGCGCACGCCCGTGCACCTATGTGCGGGACAATCGATGGCGTGACCTCAGCTACCCCACGGCCCAGGACCCCGGCCGCCTCCGTCCCCCACCGGCCCAAGGCCCGGCTGATCGCCACGGACCTGGACGGCACCCTGCTGCGTGACGACAAGTCCGTGTCCGACCGCACCGTCGCCGCACTCGACGCCGCCGAGCGGGCCGGGATCGAAGTCTTCTTCGTGACCGGCCGCCCGGCCCGCTGGATGGACGTCGTCAGCGCCCACGTCCACGGCCACGGCCTCGCCATCTGCGGCAACGGCGCCGCCGTGGTCGACCTGCACGACGGCTCGGGCGGCCACCGCTTCGTCAAGGTGCGGGAGCTGCGGCGCCAGGACGCCCTTGACGTCGTCGGCCTGCTGCGCGCGGCGGCCCCCGGTACGTCCTTCGCGGTCGAGCGGACCGGCGGGCTGCACCACGAACCGACCTACCCTCCCCTGCACTTGGAGCCCGGCGAGAGCGTCGCCCCCGCGGAGAAGCTCCTCGCCGAGGACTCCGACAACGCGACCCAGCCCATCCTGAAGGTCCTCGCCTTCCACCCCGAACTCGCGCCCGACGACTTCCTGGTCGTGGCCCGCGCGGCCGTGCGCGGACAGGTGGAGATCACCCGCTCAAGCCCGAGCGCCCTGCTCGAGATCAGCGGTCCCGGCGTCTCCAAGGCCAGCACCCTGGAGCTGTGCTGCGCCGAGCGCGGCATCATGCCCGAGGAGGTCGTCGCCTTCGGGGACATGCCGAACGACATCGAGATGCTCACCTGGGCGGGCACCTCGTACGCGATGGGCAACGCACACCCGGACGTGCTCGCCGCCGCTTCGGGACGCACGGTCGCCAACAACGAGGACGGCGTCGCGGTCGTCATCGAACGGATCCTGAGCGAACAGCAGGACGAACAGCAGGACGAGTAACAGGGCGAGCAGCGAGGCGCCCAGAGCGACTGACCCCGGCGCCGGAGCCGGGCCGCTAGACCCGCACTCCCCGCTCGTCCAGCCACTTGACGGGGTCCACCCCGGACCCCGGATACGGCGTGAGCCGCACCTCGAAGTGCAGGTGCGGCCCCGTCGAGTTGCCGGTCGTGCCCGCCTGCCCGAGCCACTCACCGGGGCGCACCCGCTCCCCCTGGCCGACGGTGACGGCGGCCAGATGCGCGTACTGCGTGTAGTAGCCGCCCTTGTGCGACACCACGACCTCGATGCCGAAGCCGCCTCCGCACGACACGGACACCACCCGGCCCGTGCCGACCGCCCGCACCGGCGCCCCGATGCCGACCGCGAAGTCCTGCCCTGTGTGCCGATGCGACCAGCGCGAACCGGCGCTGTCGAAGCCCGCCGACAGTTCGTACGTCTTCACGGGCGTCCTCCACGCGCGCGTGGAGGACGTTTTCGGCTGATCCAGGCGGACGGCACCTCTGCACTGCCCGGCCGCGACCGACTGGTCGGCCTCGCCCTGCAGGGTCCACTGCGCCGACTCCAGCTTGCTCTCGATCCCGCGCTTGAGCTTCGTGAGGCCTTCGTTGCGCCGATCCAGGGTGCGTTTGGCGCGGTCCGCCGTGCGTTTGGCGTCCGTGAGCCTGGCGGCGGCCCGCTGGGTCTTGGTGACGGCGTTGGTGACGGCGAGGTCCGCCTGCCACATCAGCCGCTGACCGCGCATCAGTTCTTCCGGGCTGTCGGCGAGCAGGAGTTGGGCGGTCTGAGGGAGGCCGCCACCGCTGCGGTACTGGGCGCTGGCCATCCGGCCGAGATCTCCGTGCAGCACATCGACCGCTTGCCGCTCCTTCGTGAGGAGCCGGTCCAGTTTCCGGACCTTCTTGCGTTGCACCTTGGCGGCGTGCCGCCCCTCTTCGTAGCGCACGGTCGCCGCGGAAGCCTCCTCGTAGAGGCGTGCCACTTCAGCGCTCGCGTCCGGCGCTTCAGAGGTGTCGGCGGGCATGGGGCACAGGAGCGCGCACAGCAGTAACGACACGATGACGAGCGGGAGGTGGGTACCGCGGTGGCTCAAGCGCATTCAAGGATCGTTGCCCGGCGGCCGTGGCCGGGTCCTGCGGGACTCGTGCACCCGGGGCAACCGGTGCCCCGAACAGCCCACTTCCGTACGGCCGAACAGGGGCCCTGCCATTCCCCCGATCCCCACCCATGCCGACCCCCGCTAATAGGGCGCCTGCCACACCACCGTCGTGCCGCTGCCGTCCTCCCCGATGCCGGCTCCGTACCAACTGTCCCCGCCCAGCGACTCCGCCCGCCGCTTGAGGTTCCTCAGGCCGCTGCGCCTGCCGCCCTCAGCGATGCCGACCCCGTCGTCCGACACCGTCAGGCGTACGCCCTGCTGCTCGTCGGGAAGGCTCACCGTCGAGTCGACGACGACATCGATATGGTCGGCCCGCGCGTGCCGGAACGCGTTGGACAGCGCCTCGCGCAGCGCCGCGATGAGGTTCTTGCCGGTGAGCTCGCCGACCACCGTGTCCACCGGTCCCACGAAGTGGTGCGTGGGCTTGAAGCCGAGCGGCACAGCAGCCATGTTGATCTCGCGCAGGACACGCGTACGCAGCCCGGAGGGAGCCTCGGCCGGGCCCTGCTGCAAGGCGAAGATCGCAGTCCGGATCTCCTGGATCGTCACGTCCAGCTCGTCGACGGCCTTGCCCACGCCCGTCTGCACCTCGGGCACGACGGACCTGCGCTGGGCGCTCTCCAGCATCATCCCGGTGGCGAACAGGCGCTGGATGACCAGGTCGTGCAGGTCCCGCGCGATCCGGTCGCGGTCCTCGTACACCGCGAGCCGTTCACGGTCGCGCTGCGCCTCGGCCATCATCAGCGCGAGCGCGGCCTGCGAGGCGAACTGGGTGGCGAGGGTCCGCTCGGTCTCGCTGAACGGCCGTGCGCCACGCGCGCGTGGCGTGACGAGGGTCCCCATGACGCGGCCGTCGCTCTGCAGCGGAAGCATCATGACGGGTCCGTAGTCGCGGGCGTGGTCGGTCATGACGCGCGGATCCGTCGCCGCGTCGTCGAGGAACACGGAGTCCCCTGCGAGCAGATCGGTGATGATCCGGCTCTCCGGGGGGATGATCACGCCGAGCAGCCCGGAGGGTTCGTCCGAGGAGACGGCGACGATCTCCATGCCGCCCTCCTCGTCGGGCAGGAGCACGATCCCGGCGGCCGAGTCGGCGAGATGGCGGGCCTGTTCGGCGACGACGGCGAGCGCCTCTTCCGCGTCGCTGCCCGAGAGCAGTGCCGTGGTGACCGCCACGGAGCCGTCGATCCAGCGCTCGCGCTGCATGGCGGCCTCGTAGAGGCGGGCGTTGCCGATGGCGATGCCCGCCTCCGTGGCGAGCACGCGGACCATGTGCGCGTCGTACTCGTTGAAGTCGGCGTCGCCCCTCTTCTCGGTCAGATAGAGGTTGCCGAAGATCTCGCCCTGGACGCGGATGGGGACGCCGAGGAAGGTCCGCATCGGCGGGTGGTGGGCCGGGAAGCCGCACGAGCGCGGGTCGGCCGACAGGTCCGCGAGGCGCAGGGTCTCCGGCTGGTGGATGAGGGCGCCGAGCAGCCCCTTGTGTCCGTCGGGCAGGCGCCCGATCCGGTCGGCGGTCTCCTCGCCGATGCCGAAGTAGACGAAGTCGGAGAGCCCCTTGCCGTCTTCGGAGACGACGCCGATCGCCGCGTAGTGGGCGTCCGCGAGCTCGGCCGCCGTCTCGCAGATGCGGTCCAGCGTGGTGTGCAGTTCGAGTCCGGCGCCGACGGAGCGCATCGCTTCGAGGAGCTGCGGCACGCGCGCGGTCAGCTCGGGGGAGAGCCCCTGGAGGCCGCGGGTCGCCTTCTTCGCCGCCTCGATCGGGTCCGGTGTGCCCGGTGTGCCGTCGGGGTGCGGAGAAGCGGCGGAGGCCGAGGGGACTGACATGCCTTTGAGAGTAGTTAGTCCTATTTGGCGAGGAAAGTCGAGGCGGGTGCCCTGAAGGGCACCCCCCCCCCCACCCCCCAACCCCAAAAACAACCCACCCCACCCCCCCCCAAAAAACCCAAGCCAAAACCACACACCCC
>NZ_JBHTSF010000014.1:0-11612 GCF_042795295.1 Streptomyces sp. NPDC056486 | reverse complement strand
GGGTGGGTCTATGGGGGGGGGGCGTTGGCCTCCCTCTTCTTTTTGTGTTTTTTTCTACTTTTTGGGCTTGTCCTGGGGGGGGGGGGCCCTCCCGGCCCCCCCGCCCCCCCACCGCCCTACCCGGCGGCCGCCACCAGCAGGTCCGCCGCCCGCTCCCGCTCCCACATGCGCCGCAGCGGCCCGTCCACCACCACGAGGTCCGGGTAGGCGCCGCGCTGCACCACCTGGCCCGCGTCCAGGACGATCACCTCGTCCACCGCGTCGAGCCCGGCGAGCCGGTGCGTGATGAGCAGCGTCGTACGCCCCTCGGTGGCGGCGAGGAGATCGTCGGTGAGGGCGTCGGCCGTGGGCAGGTCGAGGTGTTCGGCCGGCTCGTCCAGGACGAGGACGGGGAAGTCGGCGAGCAGCGCGCGGGCCAGGGCGATGCGCTGCCGCTGGCCTCCGGAGAGGCGGGCCCCGTGCTCGCCGACCGGGGTGTCGAGCCCTTCGGGGAGCGAGTCGGTCCACTCCCGCAGCCGGGCCCGCTCCAGGGCGCCCCGCAGTTCGTCGTCGCTGGCGCCCTTCCGCGCGATCAGCAGGTTCTCGCGTACGGAGCTGTCGAAGATGTGCGCGTCCTGCGCGCAGAGCCCGACGAGTTCGCGCACGGTGTCGCCGTCCAGCGTGGCCGCGTCCGTGCCGCCCAAGCTGTACGTTCCTTCGCTCGCTCCCAGGAAGCGCAGCAACACCTGGGCGAGCGTCGTCTTGCCGGAACCCGAGGTCCCGACCACCGCGATGCGCCGTCCGCGCTCAAGCGTCAGGCCGACGCCCGCGAGCGCGTCCCGGTCCTGTCCCTCGTACCGGGCGTGCAGCCCCTCGAGACGGAGCGGGAAAGGCGTCTGGGGGCGCTGTGCGGGGACAGCGGGCTCGGGGACGGGTTCAGGTGCGTCGAGGACCTCGTAGACGCGCTCGGCGCTCTTCCTGACGCGCTGGCGGTACTGCACGGCGAGCGGCAGACCGAGGACCGCCTCGAAGGCGGCGAGCGGGGTCAGGACGACGACGGCGAGCGCGACGCCGTTCAGCCGGCCGTCGTGCAGGGCCTGTACGCCGACGAGCGCTGCGGCGGCCACGGTGAGCCCGGAGACGAGCGCGCCGAGTCCGTCGCCGAGCGCGGTGGCCGTGGCGGTCCTGGACGCGATCCGGGTCAGCTCGGCATCGGCTTCCTTCGCCTTGGCCGTACGACGGGTCAGCGCGCCGGCGACCGTCAACTCCGCGGTGCCGGTGAGCAGATCGGCCACGCGGGTGGCGAGCACTCCGCGCGCGGGAGCGAGCTTCCGCTCCGCCCGGCGGGCAACCGCTCCGGAGAGCAGGGGTACGCCCACTCCGGCGATGAGCAGGCCCACGGCGAGGACCGCGCCCGCTTCGGGCAGCAGCCAGGCGGTGAAGCCGACGGCTCCCGCGCCCACTGCCGCGGCGGCCGACGCGGGAAGGAGCCAGCGCAGCCAGTAGTCCTGCAGGGCGTCCACATCGGCGACCAGGCGGGAGAGGAGGTCGCCGCGGCGGGTCTTCCTGAGCCCGGCAGGTGCGAGGCGTTCCAGGCGCCGGAAGACCGCCACGCGGGTGTCGGCCAGCATGCGCAGGACGGCGTCGTGCGAGACGAGGCGCTCCGCGTAGCGGAAGACGGCGCGTCCCATCCCGAAGGCGCGGGTCGCCGTCACGGCGATCATCAGGTACATCACCGGGGGCTCCTCGGACGCCCGGCTGATCAGCCACCCCGACGTGGCCATCAGCCCTACGGAGCTGCCGATCGCGAGTGCGCCGAGCAGGAGCGCGAGCGCGAGCTTGCCCTTCCGTGCCTGTGCCGCACGACGCACCCGGGCCAGAACCCGGGCCTTCGGGCGAGAGCTCTCCCGCGTGCCCACTACATCGACCGGCGTCTCCGGGCCGCCCATGGCCACGTCACCCGCCGTCCGGCTGCCCGGTACCACCGGGTCATCGGCAGTCCGGGAAAGGGCTGCCCCGTTCAGCCCCGGCCGCCGAGCGCCCTCGCCCACGGCACCCAGCCGCACGACCCGATCCGCAACCCCCAACAGCGCGGGCCGGTGCACGACCAGCAGCACAGTCCGCCCCACAGCCAACCGGCGGACCGCCTCGACGACCCCCGCCTCGGTCTCCCCGTCCAGCGCCGCAGTCGGCTCGTCAAGCAGAACCACGGGCCGGTCGGCGAGAAACGCCCGCGCCAGAGCGAGTCGCTGCCGCTGCCCGGCGGACAGGCCGGCCCCGTCCTCCCCCAGCACGGTCTCCACCCCGGCGGGCAGCGCGGAGACGAACTCCCAAGCGCCCGCCGCCTCCAACGCGTCCCGCACGGAATCATCGTCCGCGTCCGGCCGCGCAAGACGTACGTTCTCCGCGATGGAAGCCGCGTACAAGTGCGGCCGCTGCGGCACCCAGGCGATCCGCTCCCGCCACCGCTCCGGCGCGACCTCGGCCAGGTCGACGCCTCCGACGCACACCCGCCCTTCGGCAGGCTCGACGAACCCGATGATCACGTCGAGCAGGGTCGACTTGCCCACCCCGCTGGGCCCTACCAGCGCCACGGTCTCGCCGGGTTCCACAGCGAACGACACCCCGGAGACCGCGTCCGATGACCGCCCCGGATACCGCACCGTCACGCCCTCCACGCTCAGCGCGCCGTCCGGCACCGCACCCGTCCCGGCGGCCCGCACCGGAGTCTCCAGGACCTCGAAGATCTCCTCGGCGGCGGAGAGCCCCTCCGCCGCCGCGTGGTACTGCGCCCCCACCTGCCGCAGCGGCAGATATGCCTCGGGGGCCAGGATCAGGATCACCAACCCCACGTACAGGTCCATTTCCCCGTGGACGAGCCGCATTCCGATCGTCACCGCGACCAGCGCCACCGACAGCGTCGCGAGCAGCTCAAGCGCGAACGACGACAGGAAGGCGATGCGCAGCGTACGCATGGTCGCCTGCCGGTACTCGCCGGTGATCTGCCGGATCGACTCGGCCTGTGCCTTCGCGCGCCCGAACACCTTCAGGGTGGGCAGGCCCGCCACCACATCCAGGAAGTGCCCCGACAGGCGGGACAGGAGCCGCCACTGACGGTCCATCCGGTTCTGGGTCGCCATGCCGATCAGGATCATGAAGACCGGAATCAGCGGCAGCGTCACGACGATGATCGCCGCGGACACCCAGTCCTCGGTGACGATCCTCGCGAGCACCGCCACCGGCACCACTATCGCGAGCCCCAGCTGCGGCAGATAGCGCGAGAAGTAGTCGTCCAGGGCGTCCACGCCCCGCGTGGCCAACGAGACCAACGAACCGGTCCGCTGCCCTCCCAGCCAACCGGGCCCCAGCGCACCCGCCCGTTCAAGCAGCCGCCCCCGCAGCTCCGACTTCACCGCCGCGCTCGCCCGGTGTGCGGCGAGCTCGGTCAGCCAGGCGATCAGCGCCCGCCCCGCCGCGACCACCGCGAGCAGCACGATCGGTGTCCCCAAGTCACCGAGGGCGAGCCCCTTCTGGAAGGCCCCGACCACGATCTCGGCGATGAGCATCGCCTGGGCGACGACCAACCCCGCCCCGGCGACGCCGAGGACCACCACCGCGACCAGGAAGAACCGGGTGGCGCGGGCGTACCGGAGCAGACGCGGATCGATCGGTTTCACGTGAAACACACCCTCCGAGGGACCGGAAGAAGACTGCGGAAGAACTCAGGGACGGGCCGACATGCGTTCAGTGCGCCACATCAGCAATCAGTGCGCCGCATCAGCAATGTGCTGCGTCCCGATCCGCTTGCGGAACACCCAGTAGGTCCACGACTGGTAGAGCAGCACGATCGGCGTCGCGATGCCCGCGCACCAGGTCATGATCTTCAGGGTGTAGGGACTCGACGAGGCGTTGGTGACCGTGAGGTTCCACTCCTCGTTCAGCGACGACGGCATGACGTTCGGGAAGAGCGTCAGGAAGAGCATCGCGACGGCAGCCGCGATCGTGATGCCCGAAAGCGCGAACGACCAGCCCTCGCGCCCCACCTTGATCGCCCCGATCGCACCGACAAGGGCGACCACGGCCACGACCATCGCGACCAGGCTCTTGCCGTCGCCGTTGTCCGCCTGCGTCCAGATCAGGAACCCGAGCGCCAGGACAGCGGTCACCAGACCGAGCCTCAGCGCCAGCTTCCGCGCCCGCATCCGGATGTCCCCCACCGTCTTGAGCGAGGCGAACACCGCGCCGTGGAAGGTGAACAGCGTCAGGGTGACCAGGCCACCCAGGATCGAGTACGGGTTGAGCAGGTCCCAGAAGTTGCCCACGTACTCCTTGTGGGCGTCGATCTTCACCCCGCGCGTGATGTTGGCGAAGGCCACGCCCCACATCACCGCCGGGATCAGCGAGGTCCAGAAGATGGCCTGCTCCCAGTTGCGCTGCCACTTCTCCTCGGGCCGCTTGGCCCGGTACTCGAAGGCGACACCGCGCACGATCAGGCAGAGCAGGATGATCAGGAGCGGCAGATAGAAGCCGGAGAAGAGCGTCGCGTACCACTCGGGGAAGGCGGCGAAGGTCGCACCGCCCGCCGTGAGCAGCCACACCTCGTTGCCGTCCCACACGGGACCGATGGTGTTGATGAGGACCCGCTTCTCGGTCCGGTCACGGGCGAGCAGCTTGGTGAGGATGCCGATCCCGAAGTCGAAGCCCTCCAGGAAGAAGTAGCCGATCCACAAAACGGCGATCAGCACGAACCAGACGTCGTGAAGTTCCATGTCGATCAACTCCCTCAGTACGAGAAGGCCATGGGCCGGTCGGCGTCTTCGTCACTGTCCGAGCCCGATCCTGCTCCCGGACCGCCGATCTTGGTGGGCGGGTTGAGGTCGGCCTCCGTGAGCTCGGGCGGGCCCTGCTTGATGTACTTGAGCAGCAGCTTCACCTCGATCACGGCGAGGATGGCGTAGATCGCGGTGAACACGATCAGCGAGGTGATCACCTCACCCTGCGAAACCCCCGGCGAGACCCCGTCTCTGGTCTTCAGGACGCCGTAGACCACCCAGGGCTGACGCCCGGTCTCGGTGAAGATCCAGCCCCAGGCGGTGCCGATGAGGGGGAAGATCAGCGTCCACTGGGAGAGCCGCCACCACCAGTTGCCGAGCTTCGGCGTCAGCTCCTTGTTCTTGGTGAGCATGAGCTTGGGCACGTCGTCCTCGCCCGTGCGGTGCTCCGGCGCCAGCCAGAACTTCCTCCGCGTGAGGTAGAGCCCGGCGGTGCACAGGATCATGGAGACCCCGCCAAAGCCGATCATCCAGCGGTAGGACCAGTAGGCGGTGGGGATGTTGGGCCGGTAGTCACCGGGCCCGAACTTCTCCTGCGCCTCCTTGTTGAGGTCGTTGATGCCGGGGATCTCGGCGCTGAAGTTGTTCTTGGCGAGGAAGGACAGTATTCCGGGGATCTCGATGGCCACGTCGTTGTGCCCCTTGGACACATCGCCGTACGCGAAGAGCGAGAACGGCGCCGGCTTCTCCGACTCCCACAGGGCCTCGGCGGCCGACATCTTCATCGGCTGCTGCTCGTACATGACCTTGCCGAGGGTGTCGGCGCTGACCACGGTGAGCAGGGTGCCGACGAACGCGGTGACCAGGCCGAGCCGCATCGACATCCGCATGGTGCGGATGTGCTGCTTCTTACGAAGGTGGAAGATCGCGATGCCGGTCATGAAGGCGCCGCCGACCAGGACGGCCGCCGAGATGACGTGGAAGAAGTTGACCAGCGTCGTCTCCTGGAAGAGCACCTTCGAGAAGTCGGTGAGCTCCGCGCGCTTGGTGCCGTCCCGATCCACGATCTTGTAGCCGACCGGGTGCTGCATAAAGGCGTTGGCGGCGATGATGAAGTACGCCGACGCGATGGTTCCTGCGGAGACGATCCAGATCGTGGCGCAGTGCAGCTTCTTGGGGAGCTTGTCCCAGCCGAAGATCCACAGGCCGATGAAGGTCGACTCGAAGAAGAACGCGATGAGAGCTTCGAAGGCGAGCGGGGCCCCGAAGATGTCACCGACGAAGCGCGAGTAGTCGGACCAGTTCATGCCGAACTGGAACTCCTGGACGATGCCGGTGACGACGCCCATCGCGATGTTGATCAGGAACAGCTTTCCCCAGAACTTGGTCGCCCTGAGGTAGTGCTCCTTGCCTGTACGCACCCAGGCCGTCTCCAGGATCGCCGTGAGGGCGGCCAGCGAGATCGTCAGAGGGACGAACAGGAAGTGGTAGACGGTGGTGATGCCGAACTGCCATCGCGCCAATGTCTCAGGCGCTAGAGCCAGATCCACGTCGACTTCTCCTTACGGCCGTGATCACATCGGCAGTTTGCCCCTTTAATCCCACTTACCTCGGGACCAACCGGGACACGCTTGTGAACGCGTTCACATTCACAAGCATTATGTCGTACCGGTTCCGCGCATCGACAGGGGGTCCCCCTTACTGCCAGGAACGTCACACGGGCACAGCGACGGACACAGTCAAGGGCACAGCCGAGGGCACAGCGAAGGGGCCGGGAACGACGTCCCCGGCCCCTCGTCACCTCGCCGCCCAAGCGCGGCGCAGCGCCTACAGCTCCTTGCGGAACGCCTCCGCCGCCTGCAGGAAGATGTCGTTGGCCTCGGTCTCCCCGATCGTGGCCCGCATCCCCTCGCCCGCGAACGGCCGCACGACCACACCGGCCCTCTCGCACGCCGCCGCGAAGTCGGCCGTACGCTCCCCGAGCCGCAGCCACACGAAGTTCGCCTGCGTCTCGGGCACCGTCCAGCCCTGCCCGCGCAGCGTCTCGACCACCCGCGTGCGCTCGGCGACCAGCGAGCCGACGCGGCCCATCAGCTCGTCCTCCGCCTGCAGCGAGGCCACCGCCGCGTCCTGCGCGAGCTGGCTCACGCCGAACGGCACCGCCGTCTTGCGCAGCGCGGCCGCCACCGGCTCATGGGCGATCGCGAAGCCGACGCGCAGGCCCGCGAGGCCGTACGCCTTGGAGAACGTCCGCAGCACGGCGACGTTCGGACGGTCGCGGTAGAGCTCGACGCCGTCCGGCACCTCGGTGTCGCGGACGAACTCGCAGTAGGCCTCGTCGAGCACGACGAGGACATCGCTCGGCACCCGGTCGAGGAACCGCTCAAGCTCCGCCCTGCGCACCACCGTGCCGGTCGGGTTGTTCGGGTTGCAGACGAAGATCAGCCGCGTCCGCTCGGTGATGGCGTCGGCCATCGCGTCCAGGTCGTGGACGTCCTCCGGCGTCAGCGGCACCTTCACCGACGTGGCACCGCTCACCTGCGTGATGATCGGGTACGCCTCGAAGGACCGCCAGGCGTAGATGACCTCGTCGCCCGGGCCCGACGTGGCCTGCAGCAGCTGCTGCGCGACGCCGACGGAACCGGTGCCCGTCGCCACATGCGAGACCGGCACCCCGAAGCGGTCGGCGATCTCGTTCATCAGGCCCGTGCACGCCATGTCCGGGTAGCGGTTGAACGTGCCCGCGGCGGCGAGCGCGCTCTCCATGACGCCCGGCAGAGGCGGGTAGGGGTTCTCGTTCGATGACAGCTTGTAGGCCACCGGGCCATCAGACGCGGCAGGCTTCCCCGGCTTGTAGGTGGGGACACCCTCCAGCTCGGCACGCAGCCTCGGGCTCGTCTCGCTCACCGCAGTCCTCCTCTTGAACACCTGAATACCTGAACGCTTGAATACCTGAACGCTTGAACGTCTGAACTTCCTGACTTCAATACTCCTCACCTTATGAGGATTCAGCTCTGCTGCGAATGGGTCAGGGGTATCCACTCCGACAGGCGCGCGAAGAGGGGGGAGCGCTCCCTGTCTCCGTACGCGCCGGTGGCTCGCTCCGTGGCGCGCATCACCCGTGAAGGTGAGTTGAGACCTCTTCGAGACATCGCTCAATCGGTAGACCTGTGCGCGACGACAATGGACCGCCCGGCCCTGGACCCACCAACTCCCTTGCAATCCAAGGTCGTTGTCCCGTTTTCGCCATGCAGAAACGTGCCTGTCAACGAGTGAATATGCGTCCGCCCTACCCACCCCAATGAGCCCTACTATCGGCTCGCCATGACAGCAGCAGGGAACCATCAGGTGAGCCGAGCGGAGACCGCCCGCCGGGGCAACCGGCAGAGCCGAGCGGGCATCAGAGACGTCGCCGCCGCCGCCGGTGTCTCCATCACGACTGTCTCAGACGCTCTCAACGGCAAGGGGCGGCTCCCGGACGCCACCCGACGCCATGTCCGCGAGGTCGCCGAACGGCTGGGCTATCGCCCTTCCGCGGCGGCCCGAACGCTCCGTACCGGCAAGTCGGGCCTCATCGGCCTGACTGTGACGACCTACGGGGATGAACCTTTCACCTTCACCGAATTCGCGTACTTCGCGGAGATGGCCAGAGCCGCGACCTCGGCCGCGCTGGCCCGCGGGTACGCCCTTGTCATCCTGCCCGCCACCTCTCGGCGCAGCCCGGTCGACGTGTGGTCGAACGTCGCGCTCGACGGCACCGTCGTCGTCGATCCGTCCGACCACGATCCCGTCGTCAGCGAACTCGTGCGCCAGGGCCTACCCGTGGTGTCCGACGGCCGTCCTGCCACGTCTCTGCCCGTCACCGCATGGGTCGACAACGACCACGAGGCGGCCGTCCTGGAGATCCTCGAACACCTCGCGGCGGCCGGAGCCCGCCGCATCGGGCTTCTCACAGGGACCACCACGGACACGTACACCCACCTGTCCACGACCGCCTATCTGCGCTGGTGCGAGCGCGTCGGCCAGGACCCGGTGTACGAGTCCTACCCGGCCCACGACCCGTGTGCCGGCGCGGTCGCGGCCGACCGGCTGCTCGCCAGACCCGACCGGCCCGACGCCGTCTACGGCCTCTTCGATCCGAACGGCACCGATCTCCTCGCGGCAGCCCGCCGGTACGGACTGCGCGTCCCGGACGACCTGCTGCTCGTGTGCTGCAGCGAGTCCACCGTCTACGCCACCACCGAACCGCCCATCACCACGCTCTCCCTCAAACCGCGGCGCATCGGCACGGCCGTCGTCCAGTTGCTCATCGACGCCATCGAAGGCCTTGATTCGGGCCGGCCCGTCGAGCAGGTGATACCGACGGAGCTGATCGTGCGCACCTCGTCCGAGCGACGTCCACCGCGTACGACGGTCAGCCCACCCCGCTCACCCGGACCGGGTTGAGCGGGCCGCTCCGCGGGGAGAACCCCCGTCAACCGGGCAGTGCCCGGCACTGCCCGGTCGTGGACTGCGGGGAAACCCCTACCCAATTCGGGAGAAAACCTCGGTGAACTGGGGTTCAGCACTGATTCACCACCCCTGGTGCACCACACAGCGCGAGCCGCATTCCTATGATGGGCGGACGACACCGCGGGCCGCTGCGACCAGGCAGTCCGATCTCGGTGCAGATGCGGCGCAATGGTGGTGGAGGGGTCGATGACTCAGGGGGCCGGTCAGGGACCCGATGTGCGGACGGCGACGTTGCGCGACTTCCGCGTTCCGGCGTACGTCCATGAGACCGGGCCGGTCCAGGGCCGTCCGGCGGGTGCGGTGGTTCCGGGCGCCCCGGTGGAGGTCACCGGAGCGCCGGACGATGGCTACACCCCCACCCAGCGCGACCTGCCCGTCATCAATCGCGGCGACACCGTGCAAGTGGAGGTGCAGGCCATGCCCGAGCCTCCGCAGGCGCCGGCGTCCGACGAGCACGGCCCGCTGTACGTCGTGGGCGATGTGCACGGCTATCTGGACGAGCTGCTCGCGGCCCTCCACGAGCAGGGCCTCATCGACGCCGACGGCGACTGGTCCGCGGACAACGCGCGCCTGTGGTTCCTCGGCGACTTCACCGACCGCGGCCCGGACGGCATCGGCGTCATCGACCTCGTGATGCGCCTGTCCGCCCAGGCGGCGGCCGCGGGGGGCTACTGCAAGGCCCTGATGGGCAACCACGAGCTGCTCCTGCTCGGCGCCAAGCGCTTCGGCGACACCCCGGTCAACTCCGGCGCCGGCACGGCCACCTTCCAGGCGGCCTGGCTCCTGAACGGCGGCCAGAAGACCGACATGGAGCGCCTCGAGGACCACCATCTGCAGTGGATGGCCCGCCTCGACGCGATCGAGTCGGAGGACGGGCATCTCCTGATGCACTCCGACACGACCGTCTATCTGGATTACGGGGACTCGATCGAAGCCGTGAACGACACGGTCCGCGAGACCCTCACGCGCAACGACGCGGACGAGTGCTGGGACCTCTTCAGGAAGTTCACCAAGCGCTTCGCCTTCCGCGACGAGTCGGGCCCCTCTGCCGTACGCGAACTCCTCGACATGTACGGCGGCCACCGCGTCGTCCATGGCCACAGCCCCATCCCGTATCTGCTCGGCGACGTCGGCTCCGAAGATGACTCGGACGGCGGCGGACCCGTCATCGAGGGACCGCACATCTACGCAGGCGGACTGGCCATCGCCATGGACGGCGGCGTGACCATGGCCGGAAAACTGCTGGTCTGCCAACTGCCCTTGGATAACTGAGCGTTCACCGGGCAGGTGCACCCCTACACGATCACGCGAGCTGACGGGTCAATTTCTGGAAACCCCCTGTCACCGCGTGCCGTCACGGCTCTACCATCGGCTTATCCGTAGCAGGCTCCCCTCCGTTTCTGCCCGACGGCTCGTAGCCATGCGAGCCCCAAGCCCTACGGAGCATCGGGGGATGCACATGAACAGCGCTCCACAACTGCTCAATGAGGACCGCCCCGAGTACGAGCGAATCCTCGATGAGGCGCTGCGCACCGCACCAAATCGTCCTGATCTCGCCGCAGTGGGCCAGCGGCTCAACCCCGAACAACTGCGCACGATGGCGCTGAACGCCACCGCGCTGATCACTGCCGCCGCCACGACCGAGTACACGCACTATGTGAAGGTCCGCGAAGAACTGCGCGAAGGCGGATCTGCCGCACCATCGATCCGTGAGCGGAGCCCCGAGGGTTCGGCGGAAGCCGGCTCCGGCGGCCTCGGTATCGCGACCACGATGGGGGAGGTCACCGCCCAGGCTTCAGGGGCCGGGGCCATCGCCGTCGTCGCGGTGCTCGCCCCCGTCCTCGCAGGGGCGGCCGCCGCGATCTTCCTGCTCGTCGGCTACATCCTGAAGATGCTCAACCCCGAGCCCGCCTTCGCGGACACCCTGCTCACCGCGGGATGGCTGTTCGGCGCGCTCACCGCAGGGGGCATCCTGGTCGCTGCGGTCGGCCTGCTCCTGACCGCCCTGCGCAACGGCTCCACCTCGCTCCAGGCCGGTGCGTACGGCGAACAGAACGAGGAGGTGGTTCGCGCCAGGGAAGCCTGGGGCGAGGCGCTTCTGGAGCACGGCCTCCTGCCGTTCCTGCGGGAGGCCCTGGCGGATCCGGGGGCGACACACGCGGCTCGTACACCGGCGACGGACCCGGGCGGCCGCATGCCCCACCTCGGCTACCACAGGCCGGGGTTCAGCAGCCCGAGCGGCGGTCAGGCGACGGGATCCCGCCCGAGCTTCTCGAGCCCGGACTTCTCAAGCCCGGACTTCGGCGGACCCGATCACAAGCCGGAGTAGTACACGACGCGGCTTCGGGC
>NZ_JBHTSF010000013.1:0-100193 GCF_042795295.1 Streptomyces sp. NPDC056486 | reverse complement strand
ACTTCTTTTGCAACCGCCTTGTCACAGGTCGGGTGTCTGATCCGATGGTGTGCAACCTCGTGGTGTTTTCGTTAGTCATGAGGGGCGAGTGCGCCGGGGGGCGTGCTTGTACGGGCCCCGAGGGTCTTGTACGGACCCAAGGGATGGGAAGACTCCGATGATTCACCCGATATCCGGGATACCCGGGATATCCAGGCGTGCCCGCGTGCTCTCGGCGGGCCTCGCCGCCGGGGTGCTCGTGCCGCTCGGCGCGGTCGCGACCGCCACGCCCGCCGCCGCTGCCGCGGCGGCGCCGAAGGTCACCTGCACATCCGCGCAGGCCGGCCTGGCCGCCAAGCTGACGAAGGACATCACGGCGGCCCTGAAGAACCGCAAGGGCACCGTCGCGATCGGCCTCCGCGACCGCACCACGGACACCACCTGCACCCTACGCTCGACCACCGCGTTCGACTCGGCGAGCGTCGTCAAGGCGACCGTCCTCTCCACGCTCCTTTGGGACGCCCAGAAGACCGGCCGCGCGCTGACGTCCCGCGAGAAGAGCCTCGCGACCTCCATGATCACCAAGTCGGACAACGACGCCACCAGCACGCTCTGGCGCCAGCTCGGCGCGGCCAAGGTGACGGCCTTCCTCAAGGCCGCCAAGATGACGAAGACCGTGCCGGGGTCCGGCGGCTACTGGGGCCTCACCCGGATCAACGCCACCGACGAGCAGAAGCTCCTCGCCCTGGTCACCGGCAAGAACACCGTCCTGACCGACGCCTCCCGCGCCTACGTCCTCAAGCTGATGGGCAAGGTGATCCCCTCGCAGCGCTGGGGCACCCCCGCGGGCGCGCCGTCCGGCGTCTCGATCCACGTCAAGAACGGCTGGCTGCAGCGGTCGACCCACGGCTGGCGTGTGCACAGCATCGGCGCGTTCAAGGGCGGCGGCCACGACTACACCCTCTCCGTGCTCACCCACGGCAACAGCACCATGAACTACGGCGTCGCCACCATCCAGGGCGTCGCCAAGGCCGTCCACAAGGATCTGGCGCCCACGACCCCCGCCGCCGCGCGCTACACCCCGACGGACACGCCGCGGGAGGCGTTCGTGGCGGTCCCCGCCGGCTGACCGAGGCCTAGGTCCTCAGACCCCTCTTTGTTGCGGCGGGATGAAATCCGCATCCCGCCGCGTTGGGCCTCTCGGCAGGTCAGGACGACGGGTCGACGGGTCGACGGGATGAGGCAGCACGTGGTGGAGCAACGGGGTGGGGTCGAGCGGGAGGAATCCCGCGAGAAATCCGGCTGGGCGAAACGTCTGATCGGGTACGCGTGGCGGCACCCGAAGGACGTCTTGCTCGCGCTCGGCTCCTCGCTCGGCGGCATGGCCGTCATGGCGCTCGTCCCGCTCATCACCAAGGTGATCATCGACGACGTCATCGGGGACGAGACGCGCTCGATGGGCCCCTGGGCGGGCGCCCTCATCGGCGCCGCCGTCCTCGTCTACGTCTTCACCTACATCCGCCGCTACTACGGCGGCCGCCTCGCCCTCGACGTCCAGCACGACCTGCGGACCGACATGTTCGGGACGATCACCAGGCTCGACGGGCGGCGGCAGGACGAGCTGTCCACCGGCCAGGTCGTCGGACGAGCCACCAGCGACCTCCAGCTCATCCAGGGTCTGCTCTTCATGCTGCCGATGACCATCGGCAACGTCCTGCTCTTCGTGATGTCCCTCGTGATCATGGCGTGGCTCTCCGTGCCGCTCACCCTCGTCGCGCTCGCCGTCGCCCCCGCCCTCTGGTTCATCGCCAAGCGCAGCCGCAGCAAGCTGCACCCCTCCACCTGGTACGCGCAGGCCCAGGCCGCCGCCGTCGCCGGAGTCGTGGACGGCTCCGTCTCCGGCGTACGCGTCGTGAAGGGGTTCGGCCAGGAGGACCAGGAGACAGGCAAGCTCAGGGAGGTCGGCCGCAAGCTCTTCGCGGGGCGCCTTCGGACCATCCGCCTGAACTCCAAGTACACGCCCGCCCTGCAGGCCGTGCCCGCGCTCGGGCAGGTCGCGATGCTCGCGCTCGGCGGCTGGCTCGCGGTGCGGGGGCAGATCACGCTCGGTACGTTCGTCGCCTTCTCCAGCTACCTCGCCCAGCTCGTCGGGCCCGTGCGCATGCTCGCCATGGTGCTCACCGTCGGCCAGCAGGCCCGCGCGGGCGCCGAGCGCGTCATGGAGCTCATCGACACCGAGCCGACGCTGAAGGACGGCACCAAGGAGCTGCCCGCCGACGCTCCGGCCACGGTCGAGTTCGACGACGTCTCCTTCGCCTACGAGGACAACCGCCCCGTCCTTGACGGGCTCTCCTTCGAGATCAGGCCCGGCGAGACCCTCGCCGTCGTCGGCACGTCGGGCAGCGGCAAGTCCACCGTCTCGCTGCTGCTTCCCCGCTTCTACGACGTGACGCACGGCGCCGTCCTCATCGGCGGGCACGACGTGCGCGAGCTGACCGCCGACTCGCTGCGGGCCGCCATCGGCCTCGTGCCCGAGGACTCCTTCCTCTTCTCCGACACCATCCGCGCCAACATCGCGTACGGACATCCGGAGGCCACCCAGGGGGAGATCGAGACCGCGGCCCGCGCCGCTCAGGCCGACCGCTTCATATCCGAACTGCCCGACGGGTACGACACCACCGTCGGCGAGCACGGACTCACCCTCTCCGGCGGCCAGCGCCAGCGGGTCGCCCTGGCCCGCGCCATCCTCACCGACCCCCGCCTTCTCGTCCTGGACGACGCGACCTCAGCGGTGGACGCGCGCGTCGAGCACGAGATCCACGAAGCCCTGCGCGACGTCATGGCAGGGCGCACGACCCTCCTCATCGCCCACCGCCGCTCCACCCTGAACCTCGCCGACCGCATCGCCGTGCTCGACGGCGGAAAGCTCGCCGCGATCGGCACGCACGAGGAGCTGACCGAAGGATCGGCGCTCTACCGGCGCCTGTTGACCGACCCCGACGAGCTCGGCGGCGTCTCGCCGGGACACACGGTCCCGGTCGAACTCCCCGAGGACACCTCCGTACGTGATGAGCTCGACGCCGAGTTCGACGCCGAGCGCGGCATCACCCCGCAGCTCTGGGTCGGCGACCGCGAACCCAAGGACACCGCGATGTCCGGGATGCCCGCGACGCCCGAACTCCTCGCGCAGGTCGACGCGTTGCCCCCGGCCACCGACACCCCCGGCATCGACGAGGCGCGTGCGGTCACCACGGAGGATTCGTACGGGCTCCGCCGCCTCCTCGCCGGATTCGGCAAGCCCCTGCTGCTCGCGCTGCTCCTGGTCACCGTCGACGCGGGCATGGGTCTGCTGCTCCCCATACTGATCCGGCACGGCATCGACGAGGGCGTCTCGCAGCTCGCGCTCGGCGCCGTGTGGGCGGCCTCCGGGCTCGCCCTGCTCGCCGTGCTCGTCCAGTGGACGGCGCAGATCGGCGAGACGCGGATGACGGGACGGACCGGCGAAAGGGTGCTCTACTCCCTCCGCCTGAAGATCTTCGCCCAGCTCCAGCGGCTCGGACTCGACTACTACGAGCGGGAGTTGACCGGGCGCATCATGACCCGGATGACCACGGACGTGGACGCGCTCTCCACCTTCCTGCAGACGGGTCTGGTCACCGCCTTCGTCTCCGTCGTCACCTTCTTCGGCATCATGGTCGCGCTCGTCGTCATCGACCTGGAGCTCGCACTCGTCGTCTTCGCGACGCTGCCGCCGCTGATCATCGGCACGTTCTTCTTCCGCCGCTCCAGCGTCAAGGCGTACGAACTGGCGCGTGAGCGTGTCTCGGTGGTCAACGCCGACCTCCAGGAGTCCGTCGCCGGGCTCCGCATCGTGCAGGCCTTCCGGCGCGAGCGCTCGGGCCGCGAGAAGTTCGCCAAGGGCAGTGCCGACTACCGCAGCGCGCGCATCCGCGGGCAGTGGCTGATCTCCATCTACTTCCCGTTCGTGCAGCTGCTCTCGGCGGTCGCCGCGGCCGCGGTCCTGATGGTCGGCGCGGGACGCGTGGAGGCGGGGACGCTGACGACCGGCGCCCTGGTCGCCTACCTCCTCTACATCGACCTGTTCTTCGCGCCCGTCCAGCAGCTCTCCCAGGTCTTCGACGGCTACCAGCAGGCCACCGTCTCGCTCGGCCGCATCCAGGAACTGCTCCAGGAGCCGACATCGACCAAGGCCGCGGACGAGCCCCTCGACGTCCTGTCCCTGCGCGGCGAGATCGCCTTCGAGGACGTGGACTTCGCGTACGGCTCCGCCGCCGAACCGGAGGAGGCGCTGAGCGACGTGGCCCTTCGCATCCCTGCGGGCCAGACCGTCGCCTTCGTCGGCGAGACCGGCGCGGGCAAGTCGACCCTGGTCAAGCTCGTCGCCCGGTTCTACGACCCGACCGGCGGCCGGGTCACCGTCGACGGCACCGATCTGCGCTCCCTCGACCTCACCTCGTACCGCCACCGCCTCGGTGTCGTACCGCAGGAGGCCTACCTCTTCGCGGGGACGGTGCGCGACGCGATCGCGTATGGGCGGCCCGACGCCACCGACGCCCACGTGGAGGCCGCGGCCCGCGCGGTCGGCGCGCACGACATGATCGCCACCCTGGACGGCGGCTACCTCCACGAGGTCTCCGAGCGTGGCCGCAACCTCTCCGCAGGCCAGCGCCAGCTGATCGCGCTCGCCCGTGCGGAGCTCGTCGACCCGGACATCCTGCTCCTCGACGAGGCGACCGCGGCCCTCGACCTCGCCACGGAAGCGCAGGTCAACCAGGCCACCGACCGCATCGCGGGCAAGCGCACCACGCTGGTCGTCGCCCACCGCCTCACCACGGCCGCCCGCGCGGACCGCGTGATCCTGATGGACCACGGCCGGGTCGCGGAGGACGGCACGCACGAGGAGCTGCTCGCGCTCGACGGGCGTTACGCGAGGCTGTGGCGGACGTTCGTGGGGGAGGCCGAGCCGTCGACCGCGTAGCCGGCCGGACGCATCGGATGGCCTGTCGAACAAATCAGGTGGCCAGTCGAACAAATCGGGGCGGGCGCGCAACCGGATGCGCCATGGTCCGCGTCCGTACATCAGTACGCTGATGCGGAAGTGTCGGGAGGGGAACTGGTGAGCAGTGGTCGAATACGGCGGAGCCTCGCGCTCGGCGCGGCCGTCCTTGCGGCTGCCGTCCTGCTCGGTGCCCTGGGCGCCGGTGCGGCGCAGGCACAGGCGTCGGCAGGCCGTTGCGCCGGGCACAAGGTGCGCACGCTCTCCTTCAGCACCGGCAAGGTAGTCGTCTACAAGAACCGCGGATACGTCTGCGCCGTCACTCTGGCCAAGCGCCCCGGCGCCCGCAAGACGATGTCGGTCAGCGTCCAGGCCCGAGGCAACCGCCCGGCCAGGGACAAGGGCAGCTACACGCATCACGCGGGCCCGGTGACGGTGCACGCGGGACACCGGTGTGTGTGGGTGAAGGGCAAGGTGGGCGGGGGGAGCACCAGCTCGGGCTGGATCCTGTGCTGACGGGATCCTGTACTGACGGCGATGTCCTCTTTGTGGCGTACTGCGTCCGAGTGTGACGCAAGAGCCCCTAGGCGTGAGCGAGTTGCTCCGATAAGTTCCGGCGGACGCAATCGCGAAACACCCAGGGGAGAGTGCATGCGCAAGGCGCTCAGATGGCTGCTGTCGCTCGTGGTGCTGATAGGCACCGCGGGCACACTGAGCACGGCAGGGGCGGCCACCGCCGCCGAGCCGAGGGCCATCGACACACAGGCCGTCGACACACAGGCCGCGGACATCAAGGACCGGCTCCTCGCGATACCGGGCATGAGCCTGGTGGAGGAGAAGCCGTACACCGGCTACCGCTACTTCGTCCTCAATTACACCCAGCCGGTCGACCACCGGCACCCCTCCAAGGGCACCTTCAAGCAGCGCCTGACGGTCCTGCACAAGGACACCGTCCGCCCCACGGTCTTCTTCACCGGCGGTTACGGAGTCTCGACGACCCCCAGCCGCAGCGAGCCGACGCGGATCATCGACGGCAACCAGATCTCCTTGGAGTACCGCTACTTCACGCCGTCACGGCCCGAGCCCGCCGACTGGTCCAAGCTCGACATCTGGCAGGCCGCGAGCGACCAGCACCGCATCTTCAAGGCGCTCAAGCCCATCTACGGCAAGAAGTGGCTGACGACCGGCGCGTCGAAGGGCGGCATGACGGCCACGTACTACGAGCGCTTCTACCCGCGTGACATGGACGGCGTCGTCGCGTACGTCGCCCCCAACGACGTGGTGAACAAGGAGGACTCGCGCTACGACGAGTTCTTCAAGACGGTCGGCACCAAGGAGTGCCGCGCCAAGCTGGAGGCCGTGCAGCGCGAGGCGCTGGTGCGCCGGGAGCCGCTGGAGAAGAAGTACGCCGAGTTCGCCGCAGCGGGCAACTACACCTTCAAGACGGTCGGGAACCTGGACAAGGCGTACGAGGCCGTCGTCCTCGACCTGGTGTGGGGCTTCTGGCAGTACCAGCCGGAGTCCGCGTGCGCCGACGTCCCCGACGCCAAGACCGCATCGGACCAGGTGATCTTCGACTACGTCGACGCGGTGGGCGGCTGGACCTCCTACACCGACCAGGGCCTCACCCCGTACACGCCGTACTACTACCAGGCCGGTACGCAGCTGGGCTCGCCCGACATCTCCCAGCCCTGGCTCGGCGACCTGAGCCGCTACGGCTACCAGCCGCCGCGCAACTTCGTGCCGCGTGACATCCCGATGAAGTTCAAGTCGGGCGCCATGGCGGACGTGGACCGCTGGGTGCGGCACAACTCGCAGCGGATGCTGTACGTCTACGGCGCGAACGACCCGTGGGGTGCGGAGCCGTTCCGCCCCGCCAAGGGCGCCAAGCACGACTCCTACGTCTTCACCGCCCCGGGCGCCAACCACGGAGCGAACGTGGCCGGCCTCGTCCCCGCGGAGAAGGCCAAGGCCACGGAACGGATCCAGGCCTGGGCCGGGGTCTCCACTCCGGCGGCTCCCAAGCCCCTGGCTCCGTACGACGCGAAGCTCGACCGCAAGGACGCGCAGAAGCAGCTGACTCTGCGCCCGTAGGTGTTCAGCCCGTCCGGCGCTTGAGGACGAACCCGGCGAAGCCGGTGATCGACGGTACGTGTCGGTCCCGGCGGAGCCGGGTTTTCGGGAAGGGGCGGGGTTGGGGAAAAATCCCGCTCATACCCGCACCGCACACCCCACCGGCTTCCCACCCCCCAGCGACACGTACAGCTGCGTAGCAGCAGGACACAGGGCCCGCTGCGAGACCGCCACCGTCACCCGGTACTCCGGGGCCTTCGCGCCGGAACCATCGCAGGCGGTCTCCCGCACCTCCCCCCGCCCCGCGCCGTACACACAGTCCCCGACGACGGTCCGGGGCCCACCCCCACCCCCGGGATCCCCGGGATGCGGCGACTCAAGGTTCCGCATGCACGCGTACCCCCGCGGCACCTCCCCGTTCCCGTCCTCGTCCCCCGCGGGCCGGTTCTCACTGATGTGGAGCACGAAGTCCGTGCGGGCAGGACATGACGGGCCCTCCGCGACCTTGCCGTCGTAGCGGGCGATGACCCGTGCCGCAGCCCGCTCACTCGTGCACGGCACCTCCGTGAAGGTCTCACGCCCCCGCGAACTGCACTCGTCCACGGCGAGGAACACGGCTCCGTACCCGGACGGCACCGACGAGGACGGCTGCCGGTCGTCGAGCCGCCCCGATGCCCCCGATTCCGATCCCGACCCCGGATCCGATGACTTCTGGCAGCCGGTCACGGCGGCGAACACCGCAAGCACCGCCACCACCGCGATGTTCCTGCCAAGCAGGGTGAGCAGCATGGCAAACCCCCCGATATGTGCACCCAGCGTGACCCGCGTGGGCGGGCGCACGCCAGGTGCGTGGGGTGCTTTGGGCCAGGTGGAGGTGGTGAGCCGGTGGCGAGACGTACGGCTCAGTACGTCAGGCCGTACCCGACCGGGTACAGCACCTGCGCCGGATCATCCGCCCGCTGCACCGGCACGGGCAGCCGCCCCTGCGGCTCCGTGCGCCCCGCGATCACCCTTGCCGCGGCGCGCAGTTCGACGTCCGTCCAGCAGTACGCGGCAAGGGACGCGCCCACGGACGGCACCCGCGCCACGTCGTACGGATTGCGGATCGCGAGGGCGACGACCGGGACTCCGGTCGCCACAAGCGCCTCCACCAGGGCGATCTGCGCACTCCCGGCGCCCACGTTGTACGTGCCCACGAGCACCGCGTCCTTGCCCGCGGCAGCCGCCACCGCCTCGGCGATCTTCGCTGCGGAGGGGGCCGTACCCGTCGGCAGTACCGTCGGTGTGAAGCCGAGGTCCGTCAGCTCGCGCCCGAGGACGGTCGTCGGCGGCCCCGTGGTCCCCGACGGCGACGCCGGATCCGCGCCCACGACGAGTACGTCACGCTGCGTACGCCGCGACAGCGGAAGCAGGCCGCCCTCGTTGAGCAGCAGCGTCGTCGTCTCGTCGGCGATCCGGTCGGCCGCGGTGAGATGCGCGCGCGTACCGACCGCCCGGTCGACGCCGCGCGAGGTGACGTACGGGTCGGAGAACAGGTCCAGTTTTGATTTGAGGCGCAGGATCCGCAGCAGCGACACGTCGAGCCGCGCCTCCGTCAACTCGCCGTCCCGTACCGCCTGGAGCACCGCGTTCCAGGCGATCTCCGGCTTCGGCGGGTTCAGGAGCTGGTCGACGCCCGCCTTCAGGGCGAGCACCGGTACGCGGTCGTCGCCGTACTTCGTGCGGACGCCCTGCATGCCGAGCGAGTCCGTCACCACGACCCCGTCGTAGCCGAGTTCCTCGCGCAGGATGCCGGTGAGGATGGGGTGCGAGAGCGTCGCCGGGTCCTCGGCCGGGTCGAGGGCCGGGACCACGATGTGCGCGGTCATGATCGAGTCGATGCCCGCATCCACCGCCGCCCGGAACGGCGGGGCGTCCAGGGTCTCCCACTGCTCACGGGTGTGGTGGATGTACGGCAGCTGGGAGTGGCTGTCGTCCTTGGTGTCGCCGTGCCCGGGGAAGTGCTTGGACGTCGACGCGATGTCCGCGCCCTGGTAGCCCTTGACCTGGGCGGCGACCAGACCGGCGACCGCTTCGGGGTCCGAGCCGAAGGAGCGTACGCCGATGACGGGGTTGGCGGGATTGACGTTCACGTCGGCGACCGGGGCGTAGTTCTGCCGGATGCCGAGCGCGCGGAGCTCGGCGCCCGCGATCCGGGCCGCCTTGCGCGCGGTGGAGTGCGAGCCCGCGGCGCCCAGGGCCATCGCGCCGGGCAGGAGCGTGGCGGGGATGCCCACGCGGGCCACGGCGCCGTGCTCCTGGTCGGTGGAGATGAGCAGCGGGACGCGGGAGGTGGGGGACTGCTCCGGGTGCTCCGGGGTGAGGGCCGCGCGCTGGATGCCGTTCGAGAGGTCGGCGATCTGGTGCGGGGCGCGGGTGTTGTGGGCCCAGCCGAAGTAGATGATGCCGCCGAGGTGGTACTTGGCGACCGCCTCCGCGGCGGTGCGTACACCCAGCTCAGAGAGGTTGGCGTCGATGTCCGCCTGGTCGGGCTCGGTGGCGGAGTGGCCGTACACATGCATCACGAAGAGCTGGCCGACCTTCTCCTCCAGACTCATGCGGGAGATGATCTCCCGCAGCTTCCGGTCGCGGCCGCGGTCACCGCTGCCCGCCGCATGGGCGGCGGAGGGCGCGGCAAGGGCCGTCGCCGCGACGGCCGTGGCGGTGAGGAGAGTACGTCTGGAGGCGTTTCGGTGGGACATGTGCGCTCCTTCGGAGACGGAAGCCGGACCGGAGCCGGACTGGGGAAACCGGCTGAAGGAAACTTTCCGAGTGCCACGGATATCCCGAAGATTTCTGCCGGTCAAGACAGTCGGCAGCCACTGTGGAGGGGAGGGGCCGTCACCGGTGCTGTTGGAGGGGGGCGCACCGGTGACGGCATGCTGCCGGCCACGGGCGGCAGAGAGGGTGGTCAGCGTTCGCAGCCAGCAGCGATGCCGACACCGCCTCGCGGAGACTCACCCGACAGCACGTCATTTGGACGGAGGCGTCCGCGCGGGGGTTCCCCGCTGAGGGCGATTTCCGGAAAGTGGTGCGCAGGGGAATCCTGAGATTCAGGAGGCGGCCATTTCGGCAATTTCCGTGCTCGCAGGGCCCGCGACCGTGGACTCGGGCGCCGCGACCGTGGTCTCGGGCACCGCCCCGTGCCAGTGACCCTGCAGTGTCCGTACCGTCTCGGCGATCGCGGGGCGCCGCGACGCCCCGGCCCGCCACAGTGCGTACAGCCGCCGCACCGGCAGCGGATCGAGCCGCACGGTGACCGCGCCGTCCGGAACCGGGCCGCGGCCGAGGCGGGGGATCAGGGCGATGCCGAGCCCCGCCGCGGCAAGGGCGACCAGGGTGGGGTTCTCCTCCGCGGTGTGGGCGATGTCCGGCTCGCAGCCCGCCTCGCGCAACGTGCGCACCAGCCACTCGTGGCAGACGAGCCCCGGCGGCTGGGTGATCCACCGCTCGCCCTTCAGCTCCTCGCGGCGCACGGAATCGCGCCCCGCGAGCCGGTGGCCGACGGGCACGACGAGGTCGCACATGTCGTCGCCGATGACGGCCTGTTCGACGCCGGGTGGCGTCGGCAGCGGGGCGATGTCCCAGTCGTGCACGACGGCCATGTCCACCGCGCCCTTGGCCACCAGGTCGATGGAGAGATGCGGGTCGACCTCCGACATCCGGGCGTCGAGGGCTGGATGCCGCCGGGCGAGATCCGCGAGGACACCGGGCAGCAGACCGCGCGCCGCCGAGGCGAACGCGGCGATGGTCAGACGCCCTGCGGGCAGCCCGCGCCGCTCTTCGAGCTCGGTCTCCGCGCGCTCCACTATCGCCATCAACTCCTGCGCGGTGGACACGAGATGACGTGCTTCCTCGGTGAGCGCGACGCCCCTGCCCCGCCGTTCGAGGAGGGTGGTGCGGGTCTCGCGCTCCAGCTTGGCGATCTGCTGGGAGACGGCGGACGGGGTGTAGCCGAGCGCGGTGGCCGCGGCGCCGACGGTGCCGTGCACGGAGACGGCGTGCAGGGCGCGCAGCCGGGCGAGATCGAGCACGGGAGCCCCCTCCAGGGCGATACCCGTCGGCGTCGCCTGATTCGTCAGCGTTGCTTCATCCCATCATGCGGATATCCGCGCTGGTCCTACATGGTTGCGGCCGGTGTCAGGCAGGCCGGTTCAGGAGCCGCGACAGGAAATCCCGACCCGGGCCGAGAAGTTCGGGCAGCGGCGCAGCACCCTCGTACCACCGCTTCTCGTACTCCCAGCACAGCCAGCCGTCCCGCTGCTCCCCGCCGAGCAGCGCGTCCACGCACTCGGCGAGCGGCAGAACCCCCTCGCCGAGAGCCAGTGGCGTCGTGTCGTCGGCGGACGCGATGTCCTTCACCTGTACGTAGCCGAGGTACGGGGAGAGCGCGGCGTGGCTGTCGGTGGGGGACTCGCCGCCGAGCCAGGTGTGCATCACGTCCCACAGGGCGCCCACGTGACGGTGGCCGACCGTGCCGAGCACACGGGTCGCCGCCGCGCCCGTGCGGTGCGAGTCGTGGGTCTCCAGGAGGATGCGTACGCCGAAGTCAGCGGCGTACTCGGCCGCGGTGCCGAGCCGACGGGCCGCCGTCGCGTCGGCCTCCTCGGGGCTCTGCTCGGTGCCGCCGCCGGGAAAGACGCGGATGAAGGGGGCGCCGAGGTCACGGGCGAGGGTGAGCAGGGAACGTATGTCTTCGAGGACGGGCCCGTCGTCGCCGGGCGCCGCCACCCGCGCGTACCCGGAGATTCCGAGGATCTCGATGCCCGCGGACTTGAACTGGGCGGCCACATCCGCCCGCTCGGTCAGGCCGATCCCCGGGTGGACCGGCTCCTCGGGATGCGCGCGCAGCTCGATGCCGTGGTAGCCGTGGGTGGTGGCCAGGTTCAGCACGTCGGCGATGGGGAGCCCGGGCACGCCGAGGGTGGAGAAGGCGAGTTTCATGACGCCGACCCTAGGGGGTGTCCCCGAGATGCAGTTGCCAGTCCTGCCCCATCAGGTCGACACCGAAGGAGCGGTGCGGCTTCTCGTCGACGAGGACGAAGCCGTGCCGTTGGTAGATGGCGCGGGCGGAGCCGAGGATGTCATTGGTCCACAGGACCATCTCGCGATAACCGACACTACGGGCGAACTCGACGCACGCACCCACGAGTTGAGCCCCGATTCCATGCCCCCGCGCGTCCGGCTCGACGAGCAGCAGCCGAAGCCGGGCGGTCCCCGGCGCGTCGTCGCGCACGCACATCACGCACCCCACGCGCCGCCCGTCGAGCTCGGCGATCCACACCCGCTCCAGGTGGGGGTCATGGTCCTCCGCGAAGTCGGCGACGATCCGGGCGACCAGGCCTTCGTAGTCGATGTTGAACCCGTACTCGGCGGCGTACAGGGCGGCGTTGCGCTCCACGACCCACCCCAGATCGCCGGGGCCGGGCTCACGGAGAACAGGACGCGCGACCGCCGCCCCACCCCCGCCCTTCCCCTCGCCGCCGCTCAGGATCTCCCGCACGGTACGCATCGCGGTCGCGAGGCGTGGCCGCTCGGCGGCCGGGACGTCCGAGAGCAGCGAACCGACGGCTTCGCTCGACCGCTCGTCAAGGAGGGCGGCGGTCTCGCGCCCCCGTGCGGTGAGCGTGATGCGCTGGCGTCGCGGGTCGCGCGCGGAGGGCTCGCGCTCGACGATCCCGGCCTTCTCCAGCTTGCCGAGCAGACGGCTCAAGTACCCCGCGTCCAAGGACAGTTCGCCGCGCAGATCGGCGGCGTCGAGGTGGCGTGCGTGATTGAGCTCGTACAGGACGCGGGCTTCGGTCAGGGTGTACGGGACGTAGAGCTGGCGGCTGTAGTCGAGGGCGCCGATGAGGTTCGTGTAGAAGCGGTTGAAGGCGCGGATCTCTTGGACGGGCGCGTCGGAGGCATGCGGCATCACGGATCACTCCAGGGGGCATCGAGGCGAATTACCCTTGACTGAGTCAACGGTACGCCGAGCCGCCCGCGACCGCTACGCCTTTCCGGAGCATGATGTGTGATGCGTGCGTGATGCGGCGACCACCCCCCGGGAGCCGGATCTCGGCGCGGTTCAGCGTGGCGGCGCCGTCGACCCCCGCACCATCAGCTCCGCCGCGATCGTCGCCACACCCCCGGGCGGCGCCTCCTCCACGCCCGTGGCGAGGCGGCCCGCGCGGGCGCCCGCCTCGTACAGCGGCAGTCGTACGGTCGTCAGGGCGGGGACGGCGTCCACCGAGAAGGGTAGGTCGTCGAAGCCTGCCACCGAGATGTCCTGCGGGATGCGCAGGCCGCGGTCGCGCAGGGCGGCGGACGCGCCGAGGGCAACCGTGTCGTTGGCGGCCACGATGGCGGTCAAGTCCGGTGTGCGGCGCAGGAGTTCCAGGGTGGCCTCGTAGCCGGAGCGGCGGGTGTAGGGGCCGTGGACGGTCAACTCGTCCTGGGCGGCGCTCTTGCCGTTCCCCGCGTCGGACGCCGCGAGCGCGTCGCGGTGGCCCTCAAGGCGGTGCCGGGTGGTCGTCCGCTCCAGCGGGCCCGCCACGTACCCGATCCTGCGGTGCCCCAGCGTCAGCAGATGCTCCGTGAGCCGCCGCCCGCCGCTGCGGTTGTCGAAGGTGAGCGTGGCCGCCACCGCGTCCGAGTCCTCCAGCGGTGGCCGCCCGCAGAGCACGATCCGGGTGCCCGCGTCCGCGAGGCGGGCCAGCTTCGCGGACATCGCGGCGGCGTGGGCGGGGTCCTCCAGGGCACCGCCGGTCAGGATGACCGCGGCGGCGCGCTGGCGCTGGAGCAGGGTCAGATAGGTCAGCTCACGCTCCGGGGAGCCCCCCGTGTTGCAGACCACGGCCATCCGCTCACCTCCGGCGCGCCCGCCGGGACCGCCGATCTCGGACTGGACGGCGCCCGCCATGATCCCGAAGAAGGGGTCGGCGATGTCGTTCACGAGGATGCCGACCAGGTCGGATGTGGCCGCGGCGAGCGAGCTCGCGGGCCCGTTGAGCACATAGTCGAGATCGTCCACGGCGCGAAGGACACGCTCCCGGGTGGCCGCGGCCACGGGGTAGTTGCCGTTCAGTACGCGGGAGACGGTAGCGGGGGAGACCTGGGCTCGGGCCGCCACGTCCGCCAGGGTCACGGTCATCTCGTCGTCCTCCGGTCACGGCTCTGGTCCGAAGCCCTTGTCCGAACCTTGTGCGGCAGGCTAGCTTCTTCTTGGATAGAAAGCGCTTGCTATACGCTTACCTGCGTACGGAGGGACCCCTGTGACTCGCAAGACGGTGCGCATCGCCATGAACGGTGTGACGGGACGGATGGGCTACCGCCAGCACCTCGTCCGCTCCCTGCTCGCCCTGCGCGAGCAGGGCGGACTGGCCCTGGGCGACGCCGAGGGCACGGTGCTGTGGCCCGAGCCGGTCCTGGTGGGCCGCAGAGAGCACGCACTGCGGGAGATCGCGGAGCGCCACGGACTTGACGTCGGATCGAGCGTCTCGACGGACCTGGACGCGGTACTCGCCGACCCCACCATCGACATCTACTTCGACGCGCAGGTCACGTCCGCGCGCGAAGAGGCCATCAAGGGGGCCATCGCGGCGGGCAAGCACATCTACACGGAGAAGCCGTCCGCGACGGGCCTCGCCGGAGCTCTGGAACTGGCCCGCCTCGCCCAGGCGGCCGGCATCAAGCACGGCGTGGTCCAGGACAAGCTCTTTCTGCCGGGACTGCTCAAGCTGAAGCGCCTGATCGACGGCGGCTTCTTCGGCAAGATCCTGTCCATCCGGGGCGAGTTCGGCTACTGGGTCTTCGAGGGCGACTGGCAGAGCGCCCAGCGCCCCTCCTGGAACTACCGCTCGGAGGACGGCGGCGGCATCGTGGTCGACATGTTCCCGCACTGGGAGTACGTCCTGCACGAGCTGTTCGGCCGCGTACGCAGTGTCCAGGCGCTTGCCGCGACCCACGTACCGCAGCGCTGGGACGAGCAGGACAAGCCCTACGACGCGACGGCGGACGACGCCGCGTACGGCATCTTCGAACTCGATGGCGGCGCGATCGCGCAGATCAACTCCTCCTGGACGGTCCGCGTGAACCGCGACGAGCTCGTCGAGTTCCAGGTGGACGGCACGGAGGGCTCGGCGGTCGCGGGCCTGCGCAACTGCCGCGTACAGCACCGCGGTACGACCCCCAAGCCGGTCTGGAACCCGGACCTGCCCGTCACCCACTCCTTCCGGGACCAGTGGCAGGAGGTCCCCGACAACCAGGAGTTCGACAACGGCTTCAAGGCGCAGTGGGAACTGTTCCTGAAGCACGTGTACGCGGACGCGCCCTACCGCTGGGACCTGCACGCGGGCGCGCGCGGCGTGCAGCTCGCGGAACTGGGCCTGAAGTCCTCCGCGGAGGGCCGCCGCATCGAGGTGCCGGAGATCGCACAGTGACGCTCCTGCTCCCGCGCGCGGACGGCACCACGCGCCCGTACGAGCCCCGCGAGGCCCCCTCACAGGTGGTGTCCGGGGGCGGCTCCCCCCTTACCTCCCGCACGGTGTTCTCCGCGGCACACGTGGTCGCGGACCCCTACGCCGACGTCTCCCCGGACTCCCCGGCGGCCGTCGACTGGGACGCGACCCTCGCCTTCCGCCGCCACCTGTGGGCGCAGGGCCTGGGCGTGGCCGAGGCGATGGACACGGCGCAACGTGGCATGGGCCTTGACTGGAAGGGCGCGGCGGAGCTGATCACGCGTTCCGCGGCGGAGGCGAAGTCGGTGGGCGGCGCGATCGCCTGCGGCGCGGGAACGGACCAGCTGACCGCTGCTGCCCCCGACCTGCTGACGGTCCGCTCCGCATACGAGGAACAACTCACCCTGGTCGAATCGAGCGGCGCGCAGGTGATCCTGATGGCGTCCCGGGCGCTGGCCGCGACGGCGAAGTCACCGGACGACTACCTGGAGACGTACGGCCACCTGCTCCGCCAGGCGAGCGAGCCGGTGATCCTGCACTGGCTCGGCCCGATGTTCGACCCGGCGCTCACCGGCTACTGGGGCAGCGAGGACCTGGACGCGGCGACCGACACGTTCTTGGAGGTCATCGCCGCACACCCGGACAAGGTCGACGGCATCAAGATCTCCCTCCTCGACCCGAAGCGCGAGATCGCCCTGCGCCGCCGCCTCCCCGACGGCGTCCGCTGCTACACGGGCGACGACTTCAACTACCCCGAGCTGATCGCGGGCGACGAGCAGGGCTTCAGCCACGCCCTCCTCGGCATCTTCGACCCGCTGGCTCCGCTGGCGGCACAGGCGGTACGCCGTCTCGACACCGGCGACAGAGAAGCCTTCCGCGCCTGCCTGGACCCCACGGTCGCCCTGTCCCGCCACCTCTTCCAACCCCCCACGCGCTTCTACAAGACGGGCGTGGTGTTCCTGGCCTGGCTGGCGGGCCACCAGAACCACTTCACGATGGTGGGCGGCCTCCAGTCGGCACGCTCGCTGCCGCACCTGTCCCACGCCTACGAGCTCGCGGACGAGCTGGGCCTGTTCCCGGACCCGCTCCTCGCCGAGTCCCGCATGAAATCCCTGCTCAACGTGTACGGAGTCCAGCAATGAGCGAGGCCTTGGCGCGCTTCTCCATCAACCAGATGACGGTCAAGCAGCTCTCGCTGCCCGAACTGGTCTCCGCGTGCACGGACTTGGGGGTCACCGGGGTTGGCCTCTGGCGCGAGCCGGTTCAGGCATACGGCCTGGAGGCGACCGCCAAGCTCATGCGCGACGCGGGCCTGACGGTCACCACGCTCTGCCGGGGAGGGTTCCTCACCGCCATCGACGCCGACGCGCGCGTGGCGGCCATTGCCGACAACAGGGCGGCGATCGACGAGGCGGTGACCCTCGGCACGGACACGCTGGTCCTGGTCTCCGGCGGCTTGCCCGCGGGCAGCAAGGACCTGCACGGGGCGCGCTCGCGGATCGCGGACGCGCTGGCGGAACTCGCCCCGTACGCGGAGTCCCGGGGCATCCGCCTGGCCATCGAACCCCTCCACCCCATGTTCGCCTCGGACCGCTGCGTGGTCTCCACGCTGGCCCAGGCCCTCGACCTGGCTGAGCTCTTCCCCGCCGCGCAGGTCGGGGTCTGCGTGGACACGTACCACGTGTGGTGGGACGACCAGGCGCCCGCGCAGATCGCCCGCGCCGGGCGGAGCGGCCGCCTGCACGCCTTCCAACTGGCCGACTGGATCACCCCGTTGCCCGAGGGCGTACTGAACGGGCGTGGCCAGCTGGGGGAAGGCTCGGTCGACCTGCGGTCGTGGCGCTCCCTGGTGGAGGAGGCGGGCTACGCGGGCCCCATCGAGGTGGAACTCTTCAACGAGGAACTGTGGTCGAGGGACGGCCACGAGCTCCTGTCGGAAACGACCGGGGAGTACGTGCGGCACGCCTGCTAGGCCTGGCCGCTCGGCCCACACCGGCCCGGCCGTCCCCGGCATCACCTTTGCTGAACAGGCCTCTCCCGCCCGCCCGATTGCTCCGCGGCATCGGGTGGGCGACCGGGCCTTTCCCGCGCCGCGGAGGGCTACTTCTTTCGGGCGGACCGCCTCGCACGCTTCGTCAGCACAGTCAGCACCACCGGGATCAGCAAGTTGATCCCGCGGGTCACAGCGGCCGCCGGCAGCCCCGTCCTCTTCGCCACTGCCTTCGCCACCGGCCTGCTCACCTTCGCAAGCACCCCGGACGCCACTCCGCCCGCCGCAAGCCCCCCGAGTCCCCCGAACGCCCCAGATTTGTCGCTCATACCTAAAACGCTACTTCCGCCCCAGTTCGTCGGCACCCTGAAAACTTCCGAAAACTCGTGGCCTCGCCCGTGCAACCCTTCCCGCCCGACGCGGGTCGTACTGTGCGTCGGGGCTTCCGGAGGGGGATCTGGGGGGATCGCGGAGCGCCGACAGGGGAGGGGAGACCCGAAGGGGCCCGGTCGAAAGACCGGGCCCCTTCGAAGCGTTATCCACAGGCTTTCCACGCTGTCAGCGGCGAGCGATAGCGTCAGCTCATGTCGAGTACAGGAGCGGCAGCGTCCGCACCGTCCGCAGCGGTGGTCGAAGGGGTCCTGGAGCGGATCACCTACGCCAACGAGGAGAACGGGTACACGGTCGCCCGCGTGGACACCGGCCGAGGCGCCGGCGACCTCCTCACCGTCGTCGGCGCTCTGCTTGGCGCGCAAGTGGGGGAGTCCCTCCGCATGGAGGGCCGCTGGGGCTCCCACGCGCAGTACGGCAAGCAGTTCACGGTGGAGAACTACACGACCATCCTCCCCGCCACCATCCAAGGCATCCGCCGCTATCTCGGCTCGGGCCTCATCAAGGGCATCGGCCCCGTCATGGCGGACCGCATCACCACCCACTTCGGCGTGGACACCCTCGACATCATCGAGAAGGAACCCAAGCGTCTCGTCGAAGTCCCCGGCCTCGGCCCCAAACGCACCAAGATGATCGCCGCGGCCTGGGAGGAACAGAAGGCCATCAAGGAAGTGATGATCTTCCTTCAGGGCGTGGGCGTCTCCACCTCCATCGCCGTCCGCATCTACAAGAAGTACGCGGACGCCTCCATCTCCATAGTGAAGAACGAGCCCTACCGCCTCGCCGCCGACGTCTGGGGCATCGGCTTCCTCACCGCGGACCGCATCGCCCAGTCCGTCGGCATCCCGCACGACAGCCCGGAACGGGTCAAGGCAGGCCTGCAGTACGCACTGTCCCAGTCCACCGACCAGGGCAACTGCTACCTCCCGGAGGAGCGCCTCATCGCGGACGCGGTGAAGCTACTCCAGGTGGACACGGGCCTGGTCATCGACTGCCTCGCGGAGCTCGCCACGGAAGACGAAGGGGTCGTACGGGAGAGGGTCCCGGGGCCCAACCACGGCCCTAACAACGGCCCCGACCACGGACCAGGCGGTCCCGAGGGGGAAGAGGACGTCACCGCCGTCTACCTGGTCCCCTTCCACCGCGCGGAACTCTCCCTCTCCGCCCAGCTCCTGCGCCTCCTGCGGACCCCGGAGGACCGCATGCCCGTCTTCCAGGACGTCGACTGGGACAAGGCCCTCTCCTGGCTCGCCACCCGTACGGGCGCCGACCTCGCCCCCGAGCAGCAGGAGGCGGTCAGGCTCGCGCTGACGCAGAAGACCGCCGTCCTCACCGGAGGCCCCGGCTGCGGCAAGTCCTTCACCGTCCGGTCCATCGTGGAGCTGGCCCGCGCCAAGAAGGCCAAGGTCGTCCTGGCCGCCCCCACGGGCCGAGCCGCCAAGCGCCTGGCCGAGCTCACCGGCGCCGAGGCCTCCACCGTCCACCGCCTCCTCGAACTGAAGCCGGGCGGAGACGCCGCCTACGACAAGGACCGGCCGCTCGACGCCGACCTCGTGGTGGTCGACGAGGCATCCATGCTGGACCTGCTCCTGGCCAACAAGCTGGTGAAAGCCGTCGCCCCCGGCGCCCACCTCCTGTTCGTCGGAGACGTGGACCAGCTGCCGAGCGTCGGCGCCGGCGAGGTCCTGCGCGACATGCTCAGCGAGCAGAGCCCCATCCCCGCGGTCCGGCTCACCCACATCTTCCGCCAGGCCAAGCAGTCCGGCGTCGTCACGAACGCCCACCGCATCAACTCGGGGGTTCCTCCCATCACGCAGGGGCTCAATGACTTCTTCCTCTTCGTGGAGGACGAGACCGAGGACGCGGGGAGGGTCACGGTGGACGTGGCCGCGCACCGCATCCCGGCGAAGTTCGGCCTCGACCCGCGCCGCGACATCCAGGTCCTCGCGCCCATGCACCGCGGCCCCGCGGGCGCGGGGAACCTGAACGGCCTGCTCCAGCAGGCCATCACCCCGAGCAGGCCGGACGTACCGGAGAAGCGCTTCGGCGGCCGGGTGTTCCGCGTCGGCGACAAGGTCACCCAGATCCGCAACAACTACGAGAAGGGGCAGAACGGCGTCTTCAATGGCACCGTCGGAGTAGTCACCTCGCTCGACTCCGACGAGCAGCGGCTCACGGTCCTGACGGACGAGGACGAGGAGATTCCGTACGACTTCGACGAACTGGACGAACTGGCTCATGCGTACGCGGTCACCATCCACCGCTCCCAGGGCAGCGAGTATCCGGCCGTGGTGATCCCCGTGACGACGGGGGCGTGGATGATGCTGCAACGGAACCTGCTCTATACGGCGGTCACGCGCGCCAAGAAGCTGGTCGTCCTGGTCGGTTCGCGCAAGGCTCTGGGACAAGCGGTGCGCACGGTATCCGCGGGCAGACGCTGTACGGCCCTGGACTTCCGGCTCGCCGGAGGCCGTGGTTCCACCCCAGGATCGACCCCAGGGGTCACTCCAGGATTCACCCCCAGATCCGCCTCCCGAAATTTTGATCGATCAAACGAGTAGGAAAGGTCACACACCACTTCCGCAACCGGGGCGAAGAGGGGCAGGATGAGTAGGTTGGCGGCACTCAGTGCCGCCAATAGGCCCAATGGTCGACCCCGAGTGCACTCTCCAGGGCCAAATGGGGGATGGTAGAGACAGTCAGGGCACCTCGAAGAAGAGGCACAACGTCGGTGAGGGATGACGTGAGCGACAACTCTGTAGTACTGCGGTACGGCGATGGCGACGAGTACACCTACCCGGTGATCGACTCAACCGTCGGCGACAAGGGCTTCGACATCGGGAAGCTCCGCGCCCAAACCGGTCTGGTGACCCTGGACAGCGGCTATGGCAACACGGCCGCTTATAAATCCGCCATCACCTACCTCGACGGCGAGCAGGGAATCCTGCGGTACCGCGGCTATCCGATCGAGCAGCTGGCCGAGCGCTCCACCTTCACCGAGGTGGCGTACCTGCTGATCAACGGTGAACTGCCGAAGGTCGACGAGCTCGCCAGTTTCAAGAACGACATCACGCAGCACACGCTGCTGCACGAGGACGTCAAGCGGTTCTACGACGGCTTCCCGCGCGACGCCCACCCGATGGCGATGCTGTCGTCCGTGGTCAGCGCGCTGTCGACGTTTTACCAGGACAGCCACAACCCGTTCGACGAGGAGCAGCGCGACCTCTCGACGATCCGCCTGCTCGCCAAGCTTCCGACGATCGCGGCGTACGCCTACAAGAAGTCCGTGGGCCACCCGGTCGTCTACCCGCGCAACGACCTCGGCTATGTCGAGAACTTCCTGCGCATGACCTTCTCCGTGCCGGCCGCCGAGTACGACCTCGACCCGGTCGTCGTCTCCGCGCTCGACAAGCTCCTGATCCTGCACGCGGACCACGAGCAGAACTGTTCGACCTCCACCGTGCGTCTGGTGGGCTCGTCGCAGGCGAACATGTTCGCCTCGATCTCCGCCGGTATCTCGGCCCTCTGGGGCCCGCTGCACGGTGGCGCCAACCAGTCCGTCCTGGAGATGCTCGAGGGCATCAAGCAGGACGGCGGCGACGTCGACAACTTCATCCGCAAGGTGAAGAACAAGGAAGACGGCGTGAAGCTCATGGGCTTCGGGCACCGCGTCTACAAGAACTTCGACCCCCGGGCGAAGATCATCAAGGCGGCGGCGCACGACGTCCTCTCGGCTCTCGGCAAGGACGACGAGCTGCTGGACATCGCGCTCAAGCTCGAAGAGCACGCGCTGGCCGACGACTACTTCGTCGAGCGCAAGCTCTACCCCAACGTGGACTTCTACACGGGCCTCATCTACCGCGCGATGGGCTTCCCGACCGAGATGTTCACCGTGCTGTTCGCGCTCGGCCGGCTGCCCGGCTGGATCGCGCAGTGGCACGAGATGATCAAGGAGCCCGGATCCCGCATCGGGCGCCCGCGTCAGATTTACACCGGCGAGGTTCTTCGGGACTTCGTGCCGGTCGAGGGTCGCTGACCCGCACGCCGTGACGCTGTAGGCGCGACCAGGAACGCACCAAGCGAAAAGCGCCCCGCCGCCGATCCCCCCACGGGTCGACGGTCGGGGCGCTTTCCTGTTTCCCGGTGCGGATTCCCCCCACGGGATCCGGCCGGGCGTCTGTGGTGGCAGCGCGCCAGTTGTACTGCAGGTACTGCAGGTACTACCTGTACTGCTCGTACTGCCTGTAGTGCTGCTCGTGCTGCGATCTGCCGGGACGCGTACGTATCGGGAGGGCCGCTCAAAGCTCCCCGGTGCACGTGCCCCGGCCAACGCATTCCTAGGAACATCCCCCAAGATGTCCCCGATGTCTAGAGACGTCCCCCAAGACGTCCCTGGCATCGCCTCTTAGACTCGCGAACCCCCTGAATGGTTACGTTCGTTCGCCTGTGATCTGCGTCTCTTGCATATGTCCTGTACATGCGCAAGCGGCCCGATATGCCGATCGGGACTCATGAGTGAGAATACTGCAACCGGTATGTGAAGGGACTATGTAAACGCTCTGAGACGAAGGCTGTTGGTCACGACGAAGACCGAAGAGAACGCCATCGCGGCCCCAGCGATCATCGGATTCAGCAGTCCGGCCGCCGCCAACGGCAGCGCGGCGACGTTGTAGCCGAAGGCCCAGAAGAGATTGCCCTTGATCGTGGCGAGGGTCTTACGGGAGAGCCTGATCGCGTCGGCGGCTCCGCGCAAGTCCCCGCGCACCAACGTCAGATCGCTCGCCTCGATGGCCGCGTCCGTGCCCGTGCCCATCGCGAGACCCAGATCGGCGGTGGCGAGCGCGGCGGCGTCGTTCACCCCGTCCCCGACCATCGCGACGACCTTGCCCTCGCCCCGCAGCCGTCGTACGACATCGACCTTCTCCTCGGGCAGGACCTCGGCGTACACGGCGTCCGCGTCGATGCCGACGGCCTTGGCCACCGACTGGGCGACGGCCCGGTTGTCCCCGGTGAGCAGCACCGGCGTCAGACCCAGGGCGCGCAATTCCCGTACCGCTTCGGCGCTGGTGTCCTTGACCGTGTCCGCGACGGCGAGGACGCCGCGTGCCACGCCGTCCCAGGCGACCAGGACGGCCGTACGTCCCGCCGCCTCGGCCTCCGCCCTGAGGGCCGCCACCGAAGTGAGCCCCTCGACTCCCGCGTCCGCGAGCAGCCGCTCACGGCCCACGAGCACCACATGCCCTTCCACCGTGCCGCGCACGCCGGACCCCGCGACGTTCTCGAACCCCTCCACGGCGGGCAGGGCGCCCACAGGGAGCCCCAACTCGGCGGCGGCGCCCGCCGCGACCGCCCGCGCCACAGGGTGCTCGGAGGCGTGCTCCAGGGCCCCTGAGAGCCGCAACAGCTGCTTCTCCTCGGTCTCCCCGGCGGCGTACACGTCCCGCAGCGTCATGCGCCCCGTCGTCACCGTCCCTGTCTTGTCCAGGACGACGGTGTCCACCCGGCGTGTGGACTCCAGGACTTCGGGGCCCTTGATGAGGATGCCGAGCTGCGCACCGCGCCCCGTGCCGACCATCAGGGCGGTCGGCGTCGCCAGGCCCAGTGCGCACGGGCAGGCGATGATCAGGACGGCGACGGCCGCCGTGAAGGCTGCGGTCACATCGCCGGTGACGCCCAGCCAGGCGCCGAGCGTGGCGGTGGCGATCAGCAGAACCACCGGCACGAAGATCCCGGCGATCCGGTCGGCAAGGCGCTGCACCTGCGCCTTGCCGGTCTGCGCGTCCTCGACGAGCTTGGCCATCCTGGCCAGTTGGGTGTCCGAGCCGACCCGCGTGGCCTCGGCGATGAGCAGCCCCGAGATGTTCGTGGTCGCCCCCGTGACCGCGTCGCCCACGGTCACGTCCACCGGTACGGACTCGCCGGTCAGCATCGACGCGTCGACCGCGGAGACGCCTTCGACGACGGTGCCGTCGGTCGCGACGGCCTCTCCCGGCCGGACGACGAAACGGTCGCCGACCACGAGACGCGCGACCGGAACACGGACCTCCGAGCCGTCCCGCAGTACGGCGGCGTCCTTGGCGCCCAGTTCGAGCAGCGCGCGCAGGGCCGCGCCCGCCTTCCGCTTCGAGCGGGCCTCAAGCCAGCGCCCGAGCAGGATGAACGTGATGACACCGGCGGCGACTTCGAGATAGATCGTCGATGCGGCATCGCTGCGCGACACCGTGAACTCGAAACCGTGCCGCATCCCCGGCATCCCCGCGTCCCCGAGGAAGAGCGCCCACAGCGACCAGCCGAACGCGGCGAGCGTGCCCACCGACACCAGCGTGTCCATGGTCGCCGCGCCGTGCCGCAGGTTCGTGAACGCGGCCTTGTGGAAGGGGTATCCGCCCCATACGACGACGGGCGCGGCCAGGGTCAGCGAGAGCCACTGCCAGTTGTCGAACTGCAGCCAGGGGATCATCGCGAGCAGGACCACGGGCAGCGAGAGCACCGCCGAGCCGATGAGGCGTTGGCGCAGGGTGTCGGGCTCGGTGATGTCGGCGGTCGTGGCCGGCTCTCCCGGCTCCGCCGCTTCCGGCTCCGGGGCAGCGGGGACGATCTCCTGCGCGCTGTAGCCCAGCTTCTCGACTGTCGCGATCAGCGATGCGACCTCGACCCCTTGGGCGTACGAGACTTTCGCCTTCTCCGTGGCGAGGTTGACCGACGCGGTCACGCCCTCCACCCGGTTCAGCTTCTTCTCGATGCGGGCGGAGCAGGAGGCGCAGGTCATCCCGCCGACGGCGAGTTCGACTTCGTTCATGGCTCTCTCGTACGTCTGGGGCGGGGATGGGACGGGGGTGGGACGGCTGCGGGCCCTGTGACGGTGTCACAGGGCCCGGGGTACCCGGCAGGGGGTGGGTCAGACCTTGCTGACACCGACGAGTTCGTAGCCCGCCTCGTCGACCGCGGCGCGGACCGCGGCCTCGTCGAGCGGGGCCTCGGAGACCACGGTCACCTGGCCGGTGGCGGCCACCGCCTTGACGGAGCTGACGCCTGCGATCTCCGAGATCTCACTGGAGACAGCACCCTCGCAGTGACCACAGGTCATGCCCGTCACCTCGTACACGGTCGTCACGGCACCCTGCGGCGTCCCGGCGGCGCCGTCGGAGTGGCAGGAACCGCTGGGGGAGCAGCAGGAGCCGGAGGTCTCGGCCTGCGGGAGCTCGGTCTGGGCGCTCATGTCGTTCTCCTCGATGAGGGTGCGGCGTGTGTGCGTACGTATGCGTCGTAATGTGCAGGAGTGGTCCCGGTGTTCCCGGAGACCCCCTGACACTCACCACACTATACCCCTAGGGGGTACACCTCAACGGGAGGCGGGTGAGGAGACCGAGGGTGGTGGCCCGTCGGGGCGGTCAGTCTCTGCGCCCGCGGTTGCGCGGCCTCGCGGCCACCCAGGCGCGGACGGTGTCCGCGTACCAGTAGGGCTTTCCGGACTCCACGTGATCGGGGTCGGGGAGCAGGCCGTGCTTGCGGTAGGAGCGCACGGTGTCCGGCTGCACGCGGATGTGTGCGGCGATCTCTTTGTACGACCAGAGCCTTCGGTCGGTCATCTGTGGCACCTCCCTGCGGGCGCCGCAGGGGCGGCTCGGGGGGAGCCGTCGGGGGAGCTGCGGTGCGACGCTGGCGATCACTCAGCCTGTGCCCGGTGAACGACACGGAGTGAGCGCAGGGGGGTGGCTGTCGACCTGCTGTGACGGAAGACCCGCGTATACGGGACATGTGTGACACGGAGAGGTTGTTTGTGACGCTTGTGATGCATTCCGGGCACACCGGTCCGGCGCAGAGTGGGCGCACGGAGGGGGCGCGACAGGCGCACAGTCACGGAGCATACCCACGGGGCGTGCCTCAGGGCGCGCCCGAAGGGGCGCGCGTTCAGCGCGGCGTCACGCGCCGCAGGAGCGCAAGTACGAGCGGGTCCGGCGGGCGATGGGCAGGGGCTTGTCCGGCGGGCAGGGGTACATGTCCTGCTCGACGATGGCGAACAGGTCGACGCCCAGCTTCTGGGCCGCCGCGAGGACCGGCTCGATGGCGGGCACCCCGGTCGGCGGCTCGCACATCACGCCACGGGCCACGGCGGGCCCGAACGGCATCTCCTGGTCGCGCACTTCGGCGAGTACGGCCGGGTCGACCTGCTTGAGGTGCAGATAGCCGATGCGTTCGCCGTACGTCTCGATCAGCTTCACGTTGTCGCCGCCGCAGTAGGCGTAATGGCCCGTGTCCAGACAGAGCGAGACGAGATCGGAGTCGGTCGCGTCGAGGAAGCGGGTGACGTTCTCCTCGTCGTCGATGTGCGTGTCGGCATGGGGGTGGACGACCACGCGCAGGCCGTAGCGCTCGCGCACCTCGTACGCCAACCGCTCGGTCTGGAGCGTGAGCTGACGCCACTGCTCCGGGGTGAGCGTGCGGTCCTCCAGGACCTCGCCGGTCTTGTCGTCGCGCCAGAAGGACGGGATGACGACGAGATGCTCGGCGCCCATCGCCTGGGCGAGGGCGGCGTTGTCGGCCACATGGGCCCAGGTCTTGTCCCATACGGAGGGTCCGTGGTGCAGGCCGGTGAAGACCGTCCCGGCCGAGACCTTCAGGCCGCGCCGCTGGGTCTCGGCGGTCAGTTCGGCGGGATCCGTGGGCAGATAGCCGTATGGGCCGAGCTCGATCCACTCGTATCCGGAGTCCGCCACCTCGTCGAGGAAGCGGCTCCAGGGGACCTGTCCCGGATCCTCGGGGAACCACACGCCCCACGAGTCGGGTGCCGAGCCGATGCGGATGCGTGACAGCGTCGTCATGCCCGCCAGCTTTCAGGGCGCCGCGGAACGATGTCAAGGAGTGGTCCGAATGTAAGGACAATGTGTTGACAGGGTTCGTGGGGCGGCATAGACCTAGGGAGGATCCAAGGAGAGGGTTCAAGGGGCCGATGCCGACAAGGAGTGCAGGGTGACCGATCCGTACGACGTCATCACGATGGGCCGGATCGGGGTGGATCTGTATCCCCTGCAGGCCGGGGTGTCGCTCGCCGATGTCAGCACGTTCGGCAAGTTCCTGGGCGGCTCGGCGTCGAACGTCGCCGTCGCCGCGTCACGTCTCGGCCGCCGGGTCGCAGTCGTCACGCGCACCGGCGAGGACCCCTTCGGGGACTATCTGCACCGGGAGCTGCGGCAGTTCGGGGTCGACGACCGATGGGTGAGCGGGGTCGCGGGTCTTCCGACCCCGGTGACCTTCTGCGAGGTCTTTCCGCCCGACGACTTCCCGCTCTACTTCTACCGGCAGCCGAAAGCCCCTGACCTGGAGATGTACGAGAAGGAGCTCGACCTCGGCGCGATCGCCTCCGCACGGGTGTTCTGGATGACGGGCACGGGGCTTTGCGCGGAGCCGAGCAGGTCGGCGACGCTGGCCGCGCTCCGTGGACGGGCGAAGGCCGGGCTCACCGTCTTCGACCTCGACTGGCGGCCGATGTTCTGGGAGCGGGTCGATGACGCGCGGGGCTTCTACGGGCAGGCGCTCGCGCAGGCCACCGTCGCGGTGGGCAACCTCGACGAGGTGGAGGTGGCCACGGGAGAGCGCGAACCCCGCGCCGCCGCCTGTGCGTTGCTGGCTGCCGGTGTCGAACTCGCCGTGGTCAAGCAGGGGCCCAAGGGGGTGCTCGCGATGAACAGCTCGGGCGAGGCCGCCGAGGTGCCGCCGCTCCCCGTGACGGTGCTCAACGGCCTCGGGGCCGGGGACGCCTTCGGCGGTGCGCTGTGTCACGGGCTGCTCGAAGGGTGGGAGCTGGAGCGGATCATGCGGTATGCCAACGCGGCGGGGGCGATCGTCGCGTCGCGCCTGGAGTGTTCGTCCGCGATGCCGTTCCCCGACGAGGTCGAGGCGGCGCTCGCCGCGGGAGCCGTGACAGCGGGAGCCGTGACGCATGGCTGACCACATGGCCAACCGCAGGGTCGACGTCGCCGCACTCGTCCGGATCCGGGCCCGGCACCCCGAAGCCATCGCCGAAGCCGCCGCGCTTCGCCCCAGGCGCCCGCTCCTCGGCGGCAGCGGGCGGCTGATGATCATCGCTGCCGACCACCCCGCGCGAGGCTCCCTCTCCGTCGGCGGGGACAAGCTGGCGATGGCCAACCGCGCGGACCTGCTCGAACGGCTCTGCCTCGCACTCTCGCGCCCCCGCGTGGACGGCGTGCTCGCCACCGCCGACATCCTCGAAGACCTCCTCCTGCTCGGCGCCATCGACGGCAAGATCGTCATGGGGTCGATGAACAGGGGCGGGCTCGCGGGGGCCTCGTTCGAGCTCGACGACCGGTTCACGGGCTACCGGGCCGAGGACATCGACCGGCTCGGCTTCGATGCGGGCAAACTCCTGCTCCGGGTCGACTACGAAGATCCCGGCTCCCTCGCGACCATGCACTCCAGCGCCCGTGCCATCGATGCCATGGCCGCAAGGAAGCTGCCGGTCTTCGTCGAGCCCTTCCTCTGCCGGCGCGCGCCCGACGGCGGCCTGCCGCGCAACGACCTGAGCGCCGAGGCAGTCACCACGTCCATCGCCATCGCGTCGGGGCTCGCCGGGACATCGGCGTACACCTGGCTGAAGGTCCCCGTGACCGAGAATCCGGACGACATGGCGCGCGTCATGGAGGCCTCGACACTGCCCGCCGTCCTCCTCGGAGGCGACCTGGGTGACGACAGCGACGCCGCGTACGAGAAGTGGCGGGGCGCGCTCCAACTGCCCACCGTGCACGGGCTCGTCGCGGGGCGCACGCTGCTGTACCCGGCCGACGGCGATGTGGCGGGCGCCGTCGACACCGCTGTCGGACTGCTGTAGGAGGGCCACATGACGTACGTACCGAAGGGCAGCGCGGCCGAGGGGCCGTACGCCCTTGAACTCGACCCCAAACGGTCCGGGCTTGTCTATTCCGCACTGCGCGTGGTCGACATCGAACCCGGCGCCACGCACTCCTTCGCGACCGGGGAGAGTGAATGGATCGTGCTCCCGCTGACCGGCGGCTGTACGGTGCACGCGGAAGACGAGATCATCGAACTCCTCGGCCGACAGAGCGTGTTCAGCGGAGTGAGTGACTTCGCCTACGTGCCCCGTGACGCCCACATCCAGATCGCCTCCGGCGCGGGAGGCCGCTTCGCCCTGGCAGGAGCGAAGTGCGAGCGTCGACTCCCCGCCCGCTACGGCTCCGCGCCGGAGGTTTCCGTCGAGCAACGTGGCAGCGGCACGTGCACCCGCGAGGTCCGCAACTTCGCGTCCGCCGACGCCTTCGACTGCGACCGCCTCATCGCCGTCGAGGTGATCACACCCGGGGGCAACTGGTCCTCGTACCCGCCGCACAAGCACGACGAGCACCGCCCGGGAGCCGAGGCCGAGCTCGAAGAGATCTACTACTTCGAGATCGAGGCCGCGCCGGACGGCGGGCCCGAGGGCTTCGGCTATCAGCGGGTCTTCCCGTCGCGGCCCGGCGGCACCGACGTCCTTGCCGAGGTCCGTACGGGCGACGCCGTGCTCGTCCCCGACGGCTGGCACGGCCCGTCGATCGCCCAGCCGGGGCACAGCATGTACTACCTGAATGTGATGGCCGGTCCGGGGGAGGAGCGGGAGTGGCGCATCTGCTTCCATCCCGATCACACGGAGGGGTACCGATGACGGCGGAGGAATACCGATGACAGGGAAGCGAAATCGATGACAGGGGAGCGAAATCGATGACCTCGATCAGGCTGACCACCGCGCAGGCCCTCGTCCGCTTCCTGTCCCGGCAGTTCACCGAGCGCGACGGCGAGCGGCAGCGGCTCATCGGCGCGACCTGGGGCATCTTCGGCCACGGCAACGTGGCGGGCATCGGCCAGGCACTCCTGGAGTACGGCGACGACATGCCCTACCACCAGGGCCGCAACGAACAGGCCATGGTGCACGCCGCCGTCGGGTACGCCCGTCAGTCGGGCCGCCTGTCCACGCAGGCCGTCACCACGTCCATCGGGCCCGGTGCGACCAACCTCGTCACCGGCGCCGCGCTCGCGACCATCAACCACCTGCCGGTGCTCCTGCTGCCGGGCGACACCTTCGCGACCCGCCCCGCCGACCCGGTGCTCCAGCAGCTCGAAGTCCCTTACGCGGGTGACGTATCGGTCAACGACTGTCTGCGCCCGGTGTCGAAGTACTTCGACCGGATCACCCGGCCCGAGGCCCTGATCCCGGCCGCGCTCGCCGCGATGCGCGTCCTGACCGACCCGGCCGACACCGGCGCCGTCACCCTCGCGCTTCCGCAGGACGTGCAGGCAGAGGCGTACGACTGGCCGGAGGAGTTCTTCGAGGAGCGGGTGTGGGGCGTACGGCGTCAGGCCCCCGACCCGCGTGAACTGGCGGCTGCCGCGCGGGCCGTGCGCGAGGCGCGTCGCCCGCTGATCGTCGCGGGCGGCGGAGTCCACCACAGCGCGGCCGAGGATGCGCTGCGGGAGCTGGCTGACGCGACCGGGATCCCCGTCGCCTCCACCCAGGCCGGCAAGGGCTCCCTGCGGTTCGACCACCCGGCGGACGTCGGCGCCATCGGGCACACGGGCACGGCCACCGCCGACGAACTGGCCCGCACCGCCGACCTGGTGATCGGCGTCGGCACCCGCTACAGCGACTTCACCACGGCATCGGGCACGCTCTTCACCGAGCCCGGCGTCCGCTTCCTCAACGTCAACATCACCGCGTTCGACGGCCACAAGATGGCGGGCACGCCCCTGATCGCGGACGCGCGCGCGGGCCTGGAGGCCCTTACCGGCGCCCTTGAGGAGTGGCGGGTCCCGCCCGCGTACGTCGCCGAGTACACCGAGGACAAGGTTCGATGGGAGCAGCGCGTCGATGCGGCGTACGCGGCCGATGAACCCGACGTACGGCCCACGCAGCTCCAGGTCCTCGGTCTGCTCGACGCGCTTGTCACGGACGAGGACGTGATCATCAACGCGGCCGGATCACTCCCCGGAGATCTCCACAAGCTGTGGAGGACGCGCTCGCCCCGGCAGTACCACGTCGAGTACGGCTACTCCTGCATGGGATACGAGATCCCCGCCTCGATCGGCGTCGCGATGGCGGCGCCGGACCGCCCGGTCTGGGCCCTTGTGGGCGACGGAACGTATCTGATGATGCCCACCGAGATCGTCACCGCGGTCCAGGAGAACATCCCGATCAAGGTCGTGATCCTGCAGAACCACGGGTACGCGTCCATCGGCGGGCTCTCCGAGTCCGTGGGCGGCGAGCGGTTCGGGACCGCCTACCGCTTCCGGGCGCCCGACGGCACGTACACGGGCGCCCCGCTGCCCGTCGATCTCGCGGCCAACGCGGCCTCGCTCGGGATGCGGGTGATTCGCGCCAAAACAGTGGCTGACCTGCGCGATGCTCTTGCGGAGGCGCGTGCGGCCGACGGTCCCACATGTGTCTACGTGGAGACGGAAACGGCAGACACAGTGTCGCCCCCGCCCCCGGCGCAGGCGTGGTGGGATGTGCCCGTGGCCGAGACCGCGGACCGACCGTCCGCCATCAAGGCCAGGAAAGAGTACGACCGGCACGTCTCAGCCCGACGCCGCCACCTGTGAGAGTAGGGATGCTTGTCATGACGAAGACCGTCAATCACTGGATCGGTGGGAAGCCCGTTGGGAATGCCGCGGGTGCGTCGGGTACGTACGGCCCGGTCACCGACCCCGCGACCGGCGCCGTCACCACGCAGGTCGCCTTCGCGTCCGTGGACGAGGTGGACGCCGCCGTCGCCTCCGCGCGCGAGGCTTACACCACGTGGGGCAAGTCGTCGCTCGCCAAGCGCACCTCGGTGCTCTTCGCCTTCCGGGCGCTGCTCGACGCCAACCGTGACGCGATCGCCGAGCTGATCACCGCCGAGCACGGCAAGGTGCACTCGGACGCGCTCGGCGAGGTCGCCCGTGGTCTGGAGATCGTGGACCTCGCGTGCGGGATCACGGTCCAGCTCAAGGGCGAGCTGTCGACGGAGGTGGCCTCGCGTGTGGACGTCGCGTCCATCCGCCAGCCGCTCGGCGTCGTCGCGGGCATCACGCCGTTCAACTTCCCGGCCATGGTGCCGATGTGGATGTTCCCGCTCGCCATCGCGTGCGGCAACACCTTCGTGCTGAAGCCGTCGGAGAAGGACCCCTCGGCCGCGATGAAGATCGCGGAGCTGCTCTCCGAGGCGGGCCTCCCGGACGGCGTCTTCAACGTCCTGCACGGCGACAAGGTGGCCGTGGACCGGCTGCTCTCGCACCCGGACGTGGCGGCCGTCTCCTTCGTCGGCTCCACGCCGATCGCCCGCCACATCCACACCACAGCGACCGCCAACGGCAAGCGCGTCCAGGCGCTCGGCGGCGCCAAGAACCACATGCTGGTCCTGCCGGACGCGGACCTCGACGCGGCTGCGGACGCGGCCGTCTCGGCGGCGTACGGCTCGGCGGGCGAGCGCTGCATGGCCATCTCGGCCGTGGTCGCGGTCGGGTCGATCGCCGACGAGCTGGTCGCGAAGATCAAGGAGCGGGCCGAGAAGATCAAGATCGGCCCCGGCAACGACCCGGCGTCGGAGATGGGCCCGCTCATCACGGCGGCGCACCGCGACAAGGTGGCGTCGTATGTGACGGGCGCGGCTGCCGAGGGCTGCGAGGTCGTCCTGGACGGCACCGGCCACACGGTCGAGGGCTTCGAGGACGGCCACTGGATCGGCCTCTCGCTCCTTGACCGCGTGCCGGTGACGGCCGACGCGTACAAGGACGAGATCTTCGGCCCCGTGCTTTGCGTCCTTCGGGTCGACACGTACGAGGAGGGCGTGGCGCTGATGAACGCGTCGCCCTTCGGGAACGGCACGGCGATCTTCACCCGCGACGGCGGCGCCGCACGGCGCTTCCAGCTGGAGATCGAGGCCGGGATGGTGGGCGTGAACGTCCCGATCCCGGTGCCGGTGGGCTACCACTCCTTCGGTGGCTGGAAGGACTCGCTCTTCGGAGATCACCACATCTACGGAAATGACGGGACGCACTTCTACACCCGGGGCAAGGTCGTCACCACCCGCTGGCCGGACCCGTCGGACGCGCCGGAGGGCGTGGACCTGGGGTTCCCGCGGAATCACTAGCGGCTGCGCGCTGGAGGGGCTGATTGGTTTCAGCCCCTCCGGCGTTTGAGGAGCGGGGTCTGGGGCGGAGCCCCAGGTAGGTCCGGGGCGCAGGCACGCCACGCGGCGAAGCCGCAAGACGATACAGCCGGGAAGGGGCGGGGTCGGGGAAAGTTCCTGCCGTACCGCAGCCGTGGTACGGCGGGCCCCCGGCCTACTCCCCAGGGAGACAACCGGGTTCACACCACCGGCTGCCCCGGATGTCAGCCCTCGCCCGTACGGTTGACGCATGGATCTACGACTGCCGAAGCTGCCCAAGCGCAGACTCCTCGCCGCAGCGGCCGCCCTCGCGCTGCTCGCGGGCGCGGGCACCTGGACGGCGGCGGCGTCGGACGACGGGCCCGCCGTGCACCGTGAGGACCGCGTCATGCAGATGACGGGAGCGGGCGGCGCGAAGATCGACACGTCGTACTTCACCGCGGGTGACGCCTCGAAGAAGCGCCCCGCCGTCCTCATCGGCCACGGTTTCGGCGCCAACAAGGACGAGCTGCGCGCACAGGCGGAAGGCCTGGCGAGCAAGGGGTACGCGGTCCTGACCTGGTCAGCCCGCGGCTTCGGCAAGTCCACCGGCAAGATCGGCCTCAACGACCCGAAGGGCGAGGTCGCCGACGCCTCCCACCTGATCGACTGGCTGGCGAAGCGGCCCGAGGTGCAGCTGGACAAGAAGGGCGACCCCCGGGTCGGCATGACCGGCGCGTCGTACGGAGGTGCGATCTCCCTCCTCACCGCCGGTTACGACGACCGCGTGGACGCCATCGCCCCCCAGATCACGTACTGGAACCTCAGCGACGCCCTCTTCCCCAACGGCGTCTTCAAGAAGCTCTGGGCGGGTCTCTTCATCAACACCGGCGGCGGCTGCGAGCGGTTCGAGAAGCAGCTCTGCGAGATGTACAACCGGGTCGCGGAGGCCGGAAAGCCGGATGCCGCGGCGCGTAAGATCCTCGCCGAGCGCAGCCCCGTCGCCGTGGGCGACCGCATCAAGGTGCCCGCCCTGCTCTTCCAGGGGCAGACCGACTCGCTCTTCCCGCTGGGTCAGGCCGACTCCATCGCCAAGGCGCTCCGCGCCAACCACGCGCCCGTGTCCGTCGACTGGATCTCCGGCGGCCATGACGGCGGCGACCGCGAGACGGGCCGGGTGAACGGCCGCATCGGATCGTGGTTCGACCGCTATCTGAAGGACGACAAGAGCGCGGACACCGGCCCCGGATTCCGGGTCACCCGCACCGGAGGGATGGACTCCACCAACGGGGCCGCGACGACGCGGGGCGCGAGCGGCGACCGCTACCCCGGCCTGGAGAGCGGGCAGCGGGAGATCGCGCTCACCGGGCGCGAGCAGCGCTTCGAGAACCCCGCGGGCGCCGCGCCGCCCGCCATCTCCGCCCTTCCCGGCGCGGGCGGCGGCGGACTCAACCAGCTGTCCTCGCTCGGCGTCGGAGTCTCCCTCGACTTCCCCGGCCAGAACGCGAGCTTCGAGTCGGCCCCGTTCAAGGAAGACCTGCGCATCACCGGATCCCCGAAGGCGCGCCTGCACGTCAAGTCCAGCAGCGAGGACGCCGTGCTCTTCGGCAAGGTGTACGACGTAGGTCCTGGCGGCAAGCAGAAGGTGCTGCCCTCCCAACTGGTCTCGCCGATCCGTGTGGAGGGCGCGAAGGCGGGCAAGGACGTCACCGTCACCCTGCCCGCCGTCGACCACGACGTACAGAAGGGCCACCGCCTTCGCCTCGTCCTCGCCTCGACGGACCTGGGCTACGCCTCTCCGACGCAGCCAGCCACGTACAGCGTCGCCATGAAGGGCGACCTGTCGGTCCCCACCGCGCCCGACGTGGAGACGGCGGCGACGCCGCTGCCCGCCTGGGTGTGGTGGCTCCCGGCGTCCGGAGCGGTGATCGCGGTGCTGCTCCTGCTCACCGCGCGGCGCCGGACGACGGCGCCCGCGCCGGACCCGGAGCTCGCGGAAGTGCCGCTGCGGATCACGGACTTGAGCAAGCGGTACGCGAAGTCGGTGGACCGTTACGCGGTCCGTGACCTCTCCTTCAGCGTCGAGAAGGGCCAGGTGCTCGGCCTCCTCGGCCCGAACGGCGCGGGCAAGACGACGACCCTGCGCATGCTCATGGGCCTCATCCGGCCCGACGCGGGCGAGATCCGCGTCTTCGGGCAGGCGATCCGGCCCGGCTCGCCCGTCCTCTCCCGGGTCGGCGCGTTCGTCGAGGGCGCGGGCTTCCTGCCGCACCTCTCCGGGCGCGAGAACCTGGAGCTGTACTGGAAGGCCACCGGGCGCCCCGCCGAAGACGCCCGCATGGACGAGGCGTTGGAGATCGCCGGGCTCGGCGACGCGCTCGCCCGCGCGGTGCGGACGTACTCGCAGGGCATGCGGCAGCGGCTCGCGATCGCCCAGGCCATGCTCGGCATGCCGGACCTGCTGATTCTCGACGAACCGACGAACGGCCTCGACCCGCCACAGATCCGCGAGATGCGCGAGGTCATGATCCGGTACGCGGCGGGCGGCCGCACGGTCATAGTCTCCAGCCACCTCCTCGCCGAGGTCGAGCAGTCCTGCACGCATCTGGTGGTCATGGACCGCGGCCGTCTCATCCAGGCGGGCCCGGTCTCCGAGATCGTCGGCTCCGGCGACACGCTCCTGGTGGGCCTCGCGGACGACATCTCCGACCCGCTGGTGGACAAGGTGGCCGCGCTGCCCGGCGTCGCATCGGCGGTCCGCGCGGACGCCGGTCTCCTGGTGCGCCTCGACGGCACGGAGTCCGGCAGCGCCGCACGGCTGCTTCCCGAACTGGTGCGCCTGGAACTGCCCGTGGAGTCCATGGGCCCGCACCGCCGCCTCGAAGACGCGTTCCTGACCCTGATCGACGGAGGCACCGCATGAGCGCCACAGCCACGGGGCCCGGCACGGGGCCCGGCACGGAGCCGGGCATGAAGCCGGGCACGGAACGCGCCACGGCTCCCGGATACCGCCCCGGCCGCACGCTGCCGCTGCGGGTCGAGGCGATGCGCCAGCTGAAGCGGCGCCGCACGCTGGTGATGGCCGGGGTGATGGGCCTGCTGCCCTTCGTCCTCGTCCTCGCGTTCACCATCGCCGGATCACCGGAGTCCAGAAGCGGCCGGGTGACGCTGATGGACACGGCCACGGCATCCGGCGCGAACTTCGCGGCGACATGCCTGTTCGTCTCGGCGGGCTTCCTCCTGGTCATCCCCGTCGCACTGTTCTGCGGGGACACGGTCGCCTCGGAGGCGAGCTGGTCGTCCCTGCGCTACCTCCTCGCGGCTCCCGTGCCACGGGCCCGCCTGCTGTGGTCGAAGCTGGCCGTGGCGCTCGGCCTCAGCGCGGCGGCAATGGTGCTGCTCCCACTGATCGCCCTGGCGGTCGGAACAGCGACGTACGGCTGGGGACCGCTACAGATCCCGACGGGCGGCGCCCTCCCCGCCGGAACGGCGGCGCAGCGCCTCGTGATCGTCGTGGCGTACATCTTCATCTCCCAACTGGTCACGGCCGCGCTCGCGTTCTGGCTCTCGACCAAGACGGACGCGCCGCTGGGAGCAGTGGGCGGCGCGGTGGGCCTGACGATCGTCGGCAACGTCCTGGACGCGGTGACGGCACTCGGCAGCTGGCGCGACTTCCTCCCGGCGCACTGGCAGTTCGCATGGGCGGACGCGATCCAGCCCCGCCCGGAGTGGGGCGGAATGATCCAGGGCTCGGCTGTCTCGGTGGCGTACGCGCTGGTGCTGTTCGCGCTGGCGTTCCGGGGGTTCGCGCGGAAGGACGTGGTCAGCTGAGGCCCTGGGAGCGGCTTCCGTTCCCGGCGATCGAGGTGCGTCGCCGGGACGCCATCTCTTGGGATGGCGCGTAGAAGGAGAAGTCCCGAGGTCTTGTCCGGGCGCAGGGCGCAGGGCGCAGGGCGCCGGGCGCGGGGAGTGCCGCTTCTTGCGATGCAAGGCTCTGACCGGTCCTGGACGCTGAGCATCGGGGTGGCGCTTGCGAGCGTGAATCTCATCGTGCTGAAACGGTCTGGCCTGATGGGTTCGACGCGGCAGCCGCGGGAGTCCTCCCCGCACACGATGCGCCGCCGCTCCGTCCCCTGAGTGTCTTCCCTCAGGACCCCTCCTAGCAGGAGCGCGTGCGGCCCGCCGTGCCCGCCGTGCCCGCATCGAGACTCTTCCGCAACGCTTTCGAGTGAGCGTTCGCGGTGTCCCGCGCGTCACAGTCATGTGAAGCGACGACGCGAGGGGGCCGGGATGGGGACCTGGAAAGTACGGCAGGGGCTGCTTGCCGTGGCCGTGGCGGGTGGGCTGTTGCTCAGCGGGTGCAGTTCCGGTGGCGGGAACACGGACCGGGCCAGCGACAGCAGCGGGAAGGAACGGCGCGGCACCGCGCCCCTGCCCGCGCCGGGCCCCGCATCGCCCGGCACCGGTGACGCGGCCACCCCCGGTGGACAAGGCGAGCAACAGGACGGCAAGCAGCGGGACTTCGCGCCGCCGCCCGATTATCTCTCCACCTTCGCCCTGGACGTGGACACCGCCTCCTACGGCTTCGCCCGCCGCACCCTCGCCGAAGGCCGCCTCCCGGACCCGGCGACCGTACGCCCCGAAGAGTTCGTCAACAGCTTCCGCCAGGACTACCCGCGCCCCGAGGGCGACGGCTTCTCCGCGAACGTGGACGGCGCCCGTACCGACGCCGACGGCTGGTCTCTGATGCGGGTGGGGCTCGCGACCCGCGGGGACAGCTCGGACGGCGAACGCCCGCCCGCAGCCCTCACCTTCGTGATCGACGTCTCCGGTTCGATGGCGGAGCCCGGCCGCCTCGACCTGGTCAAGGAGTCGCTCGCGATCATGACCGACAAGCTGCGCGACGACGACTCCATCGCGCTCGTCACCTTCAGCGACAGCGCCGAGAAGGTGCTGCCCATGACCCGCCTCGGGGACCACCGCGGCAAGGTGCACTCGGCCATCGACGCAATGGAGCCGACCCAGTCCACCAACCTGGAAGCGGGTATCCGCACGGGGTACGACACCGCGGTGGGCGGTCGGCGCGACGGCGCCACCAACCGCGTCGTCCTGCTCTCCGACGCCCTCGCCAACACCGGCGAGACCAGCGCGGACGGCATCCTGGAGCGCATCTCCGACGCCCGCAGCGAACACGGCATCACCCTCTTCGGGGTGGGCGTCGGCAGCGACTACGGGGACGCGTTGATGGAACGCCTCGCCGACAAGGGCGACGGCCACACCACGTACGTGTCGGACAGCGAGGAGGCCAGGAAGGTCTTCTGCGAGCAGCTCCCGGCCAACATCGAACTGCGCGCCCGCGACGCGAAGGCGCAGGTCGCCTTCGACCCGAAGACCGTCAAGCAGTTCCGGCTCATCGGCTACGACAACCGCGCGGTCGCCGACGACGATTTCCGGGACGACAGCGTGGACGGCGGCGAGGTCGGGCCCGGCCACACGGTGACGGCGCTGTATGCCGTACGGATGAGGCCCGCCACCAGCGGGCACGTGGCGACGGCCAGCGTCCGCTGGCTCGACCCCGACAGCCGTGCCCCGCACGAGGAGTCGAACCAGATCGAGTCGGGCGACCTGGAGGGCGGCCTGTGGAACGCCGACCCCGGGCTGCGGACCACGGCGGTCGCCGCCTACTTCGCGGACGCGCTGCGGCAGGGAACCTCTGCCACCGCCCCCGAGCCGATGTCCACCTCCACCGGTTCCCCCGAGCGGCAGTCCCTCCCCGGCGCGCCCTCGCTGGCCGAACTGGCAAGGAGCGCAGATGAGTTGTCATCGGACGGCGACGACGACAAGTCCCTGCGCGACCTCGCGACCGCCGTCCGGCAGGCGGACCGTCTCACCGGGGGATACGGAGGCGGCGGAGGCGGGGGAGAGGACGAGGGCGAGATCACCGGCTAACCGTCAGTAGGGGGCAGTTGGCTGGCCGCTAGCGGCCACAGAGTTTCCGTTCGGCCTGTACCGGGTCGTTCGGGAAGCGGAACGACGTCCGCTCCCACACCCCGGTGACATTGCGCAGGAACCGCCCCGGCGTCATCGGATCCCGCGTCGCCGCCCGCAGCTCGGCCAGTGGCCCGCAGCCGAGCGCCCGCCGGGCGGCGGCGACACCCGCCGGATCGAGGCCCTCGGGGAGGGCACCGCGGCCACGGTCGGCGAAGATCCACGTGTCGGGCAGCCGCTTGTCGTGGCCCACGCGGCCGTTGATGCGCTCGGAATGGGCGGCAAGCGGATAGGCGAGGCCGATCGGATCGAGGGCGGCGCCGTTCAGGGGGACCACGGTGCCGCTGAAGCCGAGGGTGCTGTAGACGCCGGTGACGGTGGGGGAGTTGGCGGCGGCCGGGGTCCTGGCGAGGAACAGGCTCGGGGTTCCCGCGCGATCGGCGTCGCGTACGAGACGTGCCCACGCCATGTTGCTCGGATAGCCCGCGAAGTCGTGGTGGAGGGGGTGGGCGGCGGCGTTCTGCTGGACGTACACACCGCGTTCGTCCGCCACTCCGCCGGGCCCGATCCGCCCCTCGTACGGCATGCGCAGCCAGCCCGCGCAGGCCACGGCCCAGATCCCGATGCCCACCGCCGCGATGGTCCACGCGCGCGTGAGGGGCACCAGGAAGACCGGCAGGAGCATGAGAAGCAGACCCGGCAGGAACATCCGGCCGTGCATGAAGTCGCCGCCCACCTTGATGACGTAGCCCCAGCAGAGGAGCCCCGCGACGACGGGCGCGAGCGCGGGGACCAGCGGTGCGGAGACCAGCGGTGCTGGGACCAGCGGTGCTGGGACCAGCGGTGCTGGGACCAGCGGTGCGGCGTCCCGCCTCTGCGCCGCCGACGGCAGCAGGGCCGCGAGCAGGAACAGCGCGGGCATCCACAGGAGATAGGGCTCCCCGAAGTCCACGAGGTAGCCGAACCCGCGCCCCCACAGACTCTGCGAGGCCTCCTTGGTCACGCCGGGCAGCGGCATCAGCTGTCCGTAGTACCCGACCCGGAAGATCTCGTACGCGACCGGCAGCGCGAGGGCCGCTCCGAGCCCGCCGAAAGTGGCCCGCCGCGAGGGCTGCACCATCAGCCACTGGGCCCCGAGGAAGACCGCGGACACCAGCGCCAGGTCGGGCCGTACGAGCGGGCCGAGCCCGAGGATCACGCACGTCACGGGCGAGTGCGCGCGCGTCACCAGCAGCAGCCAGGCCCCCGCGATCCAGCAGGTGGCGAGGCCGGTCTCCAGGCCGGAGGTGGCGAAGTCCCAGACGGGCGGCAGGGCGAGCAGGACGAGGCAGCCGAGAGGAAGGACCGCCTTGTCCGCGTACAGCCGCAGCGCCCCGAGCGAGGCGAACGCGAACCCGGCGGCGGTCAGCAGCAGCCCCCCGTACATCGCGGCCCTCGCGATATCGATGCCCGGCAACCCCGCAAGCACGAGCAGCCACTGCCAGAGGGTGCCGGTGGAGGACTCGGCGCGCTCGCCCGCGTTGAAGACGGGGCCGTTGCCGGCCAGGATCTGGCGGACCGTACGGACGTAGATGTGCCCGTCGTCGGACATCCAGCGCCGCTGGAACCCGGCGAACGCGATGACGCAGGCCGGGAGCAGACAGAGGACGCCACGCCGGATACGGCGCCCGACGTCGCGGCGGCTGTTGAGCAGCCCGAGGGCGGCGTCGGGCTCGCGGAGGGAGAGTTGCGTCGACGTCATGATCTTTTTATCGGCGCAGGTCAATGGGGGCTTTAGGTTATTTTGTGCATAATCTCCCCGAGCTCTTGGAGAGCGGGGCCGCCCCCCCCCCACGACTGCCTGAAGGTTCAGGCCCCACGGCGGGCTGAATGCTCAGCGAATCTGCCGTCCGGAAATCGCCCGAGCGATCACGAGGCGCTGAATCTCACTCGTCCCCTCGAAAATCGTGTAGATCTTCGCGTCCCGGTACATCCGCTCCACCGGATGCTCCCTGCTGTACCCCGCGCCCCCCAACACCTGCACAGCCTTCTCCGTGGCCGCCACCGCAAGCTCCCCGGCCCGCAGCTTGGACATCGAGCCCTGCCCCGCGTCGAACGACTTGTCGTTGCGCGCCATCCACGACGCCTGCCAGATCAGCAGCCGCACCGCCTCGATCTCGGTCCGCAGATCGGCGAGCGCGAAGGCGATGGACTGGTTCTCGATGATGGGGCGGCCGAAGGCGACCCGGGAGCCCGCGTAGTCGAGCGCGTACTCGTAGGCGGCCCGCGCGATGCCGAGCGCCTGCGCCCCCACCGTCGGCCGGCTCACCTCGAAGGTCGCCATGGCGGCTTGCCCACGGCCTCCGGAACCGCTTCCGGAACTACCTCCGGAACCGCTTCCGGAACTACCCCCGGAACCACTTCCGGAGCCGGAACCACTTCGGGAACTGCTTCCGGAACCCGTCTTGGTTCCTTCGCGGGCCCGGGCGAGCCGGGCGTCGAGCCGCTCCTTGCCGCCGAGCAGACAGTGCCCCGGCACGCGTACGTCGTCCAGGAACACATCCGCGGTGTGCGAGGCCCGCAGCCCCAGCTTCTTTATCTTCCGGGCGCCTTCGAGACCCCGGGTGCCGGGCGGCACGATGAACGCCGCCTGCCCCCGTGAGCCAAGGGCCGGATCGACGGACGCGACCACCACGTGGACGTTCGCGATGCCGCCGTTCGTGATCCACGCCTTCTGGCCCGACAGGGTCCACTCGTCGCGTGCCTCGTCGTACGTCGCGCGCGTCCGCATCGCCGACACGTCGGAGCCCGCGTCGGGCTCCGAGACGCAGAACGCGGCGACCTTGGGCTCGTCCTCGTCACCGAAGCACTGCGGCACCCACTCGGCCAGCTGGTCCGGCGTGCCCGCGGAGAAGATCCCGGCCACCGCGAGCGACGTGCCGAACAGGGCCATCCCGATGCCCGCGTCGCCCCAGAACAGCTCCTCGTTGGCGATCTGCAGCGAGAGCCCGGTGGGGTCGCCGAACATGTCGGCCAGGGACTCGAATCCGTACAGGCCGATCTTCGCGGCCTCCTGGATGACGGGCCAGGGCGTCTCCTCGCGCTCGTCCCACTCGGCGGCCGCCGGCCGCACCACATCGGCCGCGAAGCCGTGCACCCAGCCGCGCAGGTCGCGCTGTTCCTCGGTCAGTTCGAGCGAGAAGGCCATGGTGTGGCCCCTTCCGGAAGTCGGCGTGTCAGTCGGTGCGTCGGGTTTATGACATGCGGTTGGGAACGGGCCCGGGTCAGGCCTTCGGGATGTCGAAGTAGCGGGTGAGGCCGGCGGCGAGCGCCACATCGCCCGCGACCTTGAGCTTGCGCATCATGAACATCGTCACGGGGTTGGCGTTGCCGGAGACCAGCTTGAGGAACTCGGCGTCGGCCATGACGAGCGTGACGCGCGGCTCGGCGTTCGAGCGGCCTTCGCGGACGGTGCAGGTGCCCTCCGAGATGTCCGTCTCGTAGACCGTCTCGACCGTCTCGACCGACTCGTCGACTCCCGTGATCTTCCAGCGGATCAGGGCCTTGAGCGTGCCCGCGGCCTCCGGCTTGAACTGCCGTCCCATCCGCCCGAACACCTCCTTCAGGACGCGGGCGCGCAGCTCCGCATCCTTGGCGATCTCGGTGATCTCCTTGCCGGACAGGCCCTTCACGATCTTCGCGAACTCCTCGGGAGTGACGCTCGCGAAGTCCAGACCGGCCACACCTTCCGCACCGCCGACGCCGTCCGTCATGACAATCTCCTTACTCAACAGTAAACTTACTAAAGGGTAAGGTAGCCCCGAGTCTGGGAGGCTGCAAGGGTGACGGTCAACGGGAGAACTGAGGGACGGCGGAAGCGCGTTCCGCGCCAGGAGCGCGAGCAGCAGATCATCGATGTGGCGGTGACGGTCTTCGCCAAGCGCGGCTATCACGCCGCGTCCGTGGACGAGATCGCCGAACTGGCCGGGATCTCCAAGCCGATGGTCTATCTCTACCTCGACTCGAAGGAGGGGCTCTTCCTCGCCTGTCTGCGGCGCGAGGCCGACCGCCTTGTGGCCGCCTTCCAGGGCGCCGCGCAGGCAGTGGGGGGCGCGCAGGCCGGTGGGGGCGCGCCCGAACTGCGCCTGCACGCGGGCCTCTCGGCGTTCTTCGCCTTCGTCGCCGAGCACCGCGACAGCTGGGTCGTCCTGCACCGCCAGGCGTCGGAGCTGAGCGAGGCGATCGCGTCCGCGGTCGCCGACGCGCGGCGCGCGGTGATGACCGAGGTCGCGGGCCTCGTCCGGGACGGCATCACGGAGAGCGCCGGCGGATCGCAACTCGACGACGAGGACGCCGACTTCGTCGCGTACGCACTGGTCGGCGCCGCGGACTCGCTCACCGACTGGATGAGCGGCCATCCGGGCCAGTCACCGGAGGGTGTGACGCTGCGCCTCATGAACATGGTGTGGGTGGGGATGGGGCGGGTGCTCGAGGGGGAGGTCTGGGTGCCGGGCGAGGGGGCCGTACCGGCTTCGGCGCCAGCTTCGGTACCGGCCTCCGCGCCGGCCTCCTCGCCTGAGTGAGCCTCTTGTCACCGAAATGACGGCCGCCCGCTGCCTTCTTCGCTGTCCGCCCCATTGAACTTTCCTTACGCATGAGTAAGTTGACTTCCCGGTAAGTACGACCACCGCACCACCGCACCACCGCATCACCTCTGCACGTCAGCTGGTAGCAGCCGGGAGCCGGGAGCCGTCATGGGCGTACGCAAGGATCTGAAACGGGCGCAACGCCACAGCGAGCTGGCGGAGCGCGCCACGGTGGAGCTCATCCGGGACGAGCACGGCACCGTGCGCGAGGCGCGTACCGCCCGGCTCGCGGCGAAGGCCACCGCGGGCAGCACCGCCGACATCCCCTTCACCAACGCCGCCGAGGCACCCGACGCAGTCGTCATGCGCCGCAAGCAGGGCGACCAGTGGCGCCCGGTCACCGCGGCGGCCTTCGCGCGCGAAGTCACGGCCGCGGCCAAGGGGTTGATGGCCGCCGGGCTCGAACCGGGCGGCCGGGTCGCACTGATGTCCCGTACGCGATACGAGTGGGCCGTACTGGACTTCGCGATCTGGGCGGCGGGCGGACAGACCGTGCCCGTGTACGCGACGTCGGCGGCTGAACAGATCGAGTGGATCGTGCGGGACTCCGGCGCGACACTGCTGATCACGGAGGCGGCGGAGAACGTCGCGACGGCCGAATCGGCGATCGGAGGCCTCGCAGAGCCGCCCCGAGTCCTCTGCATTGACGAGGGCGCCCTGAGCGAACTCGAAGCACAGGGGCGGGAACTGTCGGACGAGGAAGTGACCAAGCGAAGGTCCGCCCTCACCCCGGACTCCATCGCCACCATCTGCTACACGTCGGGCACGACCGGCAAGCCCAAGGGCTGCGTCCTGACCCACGGCAACCTGCACGCCGAGGCCGCGAACACGGTCGACCTGCTGCACCCCATCTTCCAGGAGATCACGGGCCAGGTCGCCTCCACGCTCCTCTTCCTGCCGCTCGCCCACATCCTGGGCCGCACCATCCAGATCGCCTGCATGCTCGCCCGTATCGAGCTCGGCCACTGCCCGAGCATCAAGCCGGACGACCTGCGGCCCGAACTGCGCTCGTTCAGGCCGACGTTCGTCGTCGGCGTTCCGTACCTCTTCGAGAAGATCCATGACACGGGGCGCGCGACCGCGGAGAAGATCGGGCGCGGGGCGTCCTTCGACCGGGCCGAAGGGATCGCGGTGCGGTTCGGCGATGCGTATCTGAACAAGTTCCTCGACCAGCGCGGCCCCGGCCCCTCGATCGGGCTCCGCATCGGCTGGGCGCTGTACGAAGTGCTCGTCTACCGCCGCATCCGCAAGGAGGTCGGCGGCAGGCTGCGGTACGCGATCAGCGGCGGCTCACCTCTCGACCGGCGCCTCAACCTCTTCTTCTTCGCCGCGGGCATCGTCATCTACGAGGGGTACGGCCTGACGGAGACCACGGCCGCCGCGACCATCACGCCACCGCTGAAGCCCCGCCCCGGCACGGTGGGCCTTCCGGTGCCGGGCACGGCCGTGCGCATCGCGGACGACGGCGAGGTGCTCATCAAGGGCGGCATCGTCTTCGGCTCGTACTGGAACAACCCGGCCGCGACGGACGCCGTACTGCGGGACGAGTGGTTCGCGACCGGTGACCTGGGGGCGCTCGACGAGGACGGCTATCTCACGATCACCGGGCGCAAGAAGGACATCATCGTCACGTCCGGGGGCAAGAACGTCTCCCCGGCGATCCTGGAGGACCGGCTGCGCAGCCGGACGCCGATCGGTCAGTGCATCGTCGTCGGCGACAACCGGTCGTACGTCGGGGCGCTCATCACGTTGGACCCGGAGGCCGTCGAACACTGGCTCGCCGTACGCAAACGCCCGAAGAACACCCCGCTCGCCGAAGTGTGCCGGGACCCGAAGATGATCGCGGAGGTCCAGAAGGCGGTGGACTACGCCAACACGGCGGTCTCACGGGCCGAGTCCATCCGCAAATTCTCACTCGTCGAGGGCGAGTTCACAGAGGACAACGGACTTCTCACCCCGTCGCTGAAGATCAAGCGGCATGCGGTGGCGGCGGCGTACGAGGGCGAGATCGAGGCGCTCTACGGTGAGTGAGGCGAGGGGGTGCCCCGGCCCTCTCAGGAGGAGCATCTGCGGGCGGCAATGACGTGGGTGATGGCGGTGCCGGTGGCGCCACCGGTTCCAGTCTTTCAACGGCCGGATCACGCCCGGAAGTTCCCGATCCGTACTTCGGTGGGGCAGGATCGGGCCGAGCGGGCGATGGCGCACTGGCCCACCAAGGGGGAGGCGGGCGGGCGCCCGGCACAGAACACGGGGTACGTGCGCGTGCAGGCCGGGCGGGGAGCCTCATGGCGTAGAGGAAATGCGCCGGTCTCCTCCGTTCTGCGCCCGGTTAGGGGAGGACGGTGGAGGGCAGGGCGTACCGCCCGCGCTGAGCTCCCCTCCACGGCCGGTACTGCTCGACCACGGGCGTCGGCATTGCGGGAAGACGCCGGCGCCTGTGGGGTCTGCTGCCTGGTCGTGATCCCCCGTCACTCTTCACTGGTGAGGTGAAGCAATAAGGGGGAAACTGTATCGCCTGCGGCGGCGGACCTGACCCAGTATCCTCGTGAGGCTTTATCACCGGCTTCATGAAGTGCCAGGCCCACAAAATTCAATGCATCTGTATCTCGTTCTTCTAGTTTTAGAATTTCACAGGCGACCTGGCGTTCCTTCAGGTCCGGATCGAGCACAGCACGACATCGGGACGCGATGGATGAGCCGCTATGGCTGGCCGCCTCGAGCAACACTCTGGCCTCTCCCCAATCGCCGTCGAGAGTTGCAAGTGCGGCCAAACTAAGACGTGCCGCTATGAGGATTTCGGGCGGCCGCCCGTCTGAAATATCAAGGACCCTCCGCCACGCATCAACAGCACCTTCCTTGTCCCCTTGACTTGCCAGTAGGTTGCCCAGGTTGTTCATGGCGCCCGTATGGTCGGCGGCGGCGGCCTTGCGATACCAGGTCCGGGCGCGCGCCGGGTCCGGCGGAACAAGCTGCTCGGCCAGGAGGTAGCCCAGGTTGTTCATGGCGTCGGTGTTGCCGGCTTCGGCGGCTCTGCGGTACCAGGCCCGGGCGTTTTCCAGGTCCGGGGGATCGAGTCGGTCGGCCAGGAGGTAGCCCAGGTTGAACATGGCGTTGGTGTCGCCGGCTTCGGCGGCTCTGCGGTACCAGGTCCGGGCGCTTTTCAGGTCCGGCGGATCGAGCCGGTCGGACAGCAGGTTGCCAAGGCTGAACATGGCGCCGGTGTCGCCGGTTTCGGCGGCTTTGCGGTACCAGGTCCGGGCGCTTTTCAGGTTTGGTGGATCGAGCTGGTTGGACAGGAGGTAGCCGAGGTTGTTCATGGCGTTGGTGTTGCCGGTTTCGGCGGCTTTGCGGTACCAGGTCCGGGCGCTTTCCAGGTTCGGTGGATCGAGCTGATTGGACAGGAGGTAGCCGAGGTTGAACATGGCGTCGGTGTTGCCGGCGTCGGCGGCTTTGCGGTACCACGTCTGGGCGCTTTCCAGGTCCGGCGGATCGAGCTGGTCGGACAGCAGGTTGCCCAGGTTGTTCGTGGCATTGGTGTTGCCGGCCTCGGCGCCCATGCGGTACCACGTCTGGGCGCCTTCCAGGTTCGGTGGATCGAGCTGCATGGCCAGGAGGTAGCCGAGGTTGTTCATGGCGATGGTGTTGCCGGCGTCGGCGGCTTTGCGGTACCAGGTCTGGGCGCCTTCCAGGTCCGGTGGATCGACCTGGATGGCCAGGACGTAGCCCAGGCTGAACATGGCGTTGGTGTGGCCGGCGTCGGCGGCTTTGCGGTACCACGTCTGGGCACCCTCCAGGTCCGGCGGATCGAGTTTGTCGGCCAGCAGGTTGCCCAGGTTGAACATGGCGTTGGTGTGGCCGGTGGCGGCGGCTTTGCGGTACCACGTCTGGGCGCTTTCCAGGTCCGGCGGATCGAGTTTGTCGGCCAGGAGGTAGCCGAGGTTGAACATGGCGTCGGTGTTGCCGGTGGCGGCGGCTTTGCGGTACCACGTCTGGGCGCTTTCCAGGTCCGGCGGATCGAGCTGGTCGGACAGGAGGTTGCCCAGGTTGTTCATGGCGTCGGTGTTGCCGGCCTCGGCACCCATGAGGTACCAGGTCCGGGCGCCTTCCAGGTCCGGCGGATCAAGCTGTTTGGACATGAGGTAGCCCAGGCTGAACATGGCGTCGGTGTGGCCGGCTTCGGCGGCTTTGCGGTACCACGTCTGGGCGCCCTCCAGGTCCAGTGGATCGAACTTTTCGGACAGGAGGTAGCCCAGGTTGTTCATGGCGTCGGTGTTGCCGAGGGCGGCCGCCTTGAGGTACCACGCCTGGGCGCCCTCAAGATCGGGAGGATCGATCTTTCTCTCCAAGAGCAATCCGTAACTCCGCATAGCTGAGCTATTGCCCCGATCGGCAGCTCGCTGATACCAGTTTCGGGCGGCGTTCAGATCAATTGGTGAAGTCTCGTTGGCGTACAGCCAACCTAGGTTTCGCATGGAAAGTGCGTCGCCTGATTCAGCGGCAGCCAGAAGAGCCACCTGGGACATTTTTATATTGCCGCGGTTATAGGCAGCAGTGCCGATCAGAGGGGCATCGTCCGTGTCGGCCGCGGATAGCCCGCGGGTCCAGAACCAGTCCGGGATCGGGCGGGTTTCCCCATTCTGGCCATCGTCGTAGTCAACCAAGTAGGGGTATGGGGTGTATTTCCATGTTGCGTCGTCCAGGCGCTCGACGAGCAGACCGGCAACTCGACCTGTGTTGCGGCCGTCAGGGTCCTGAGGCGGAGTTCGGGCTTGTTCGATGGCGTGGGTGAACTCTGCGGTTCCGGGATCCAGGTAACTGGCGATATCTCGGAGGTACTCCTGTGCCAGATCTCTGAGATTCAGCTCTGGCACCGGGCTTGGTATGCCGATGCGCTGCCAGTCGATTGCTGCCTGAAGTACCGCGCGCAACACCGGGAATGCATCGGTGTACTGACGCAGGAGGGCGGGCGCCCCCGCCAACTGTTCGGCCAGTCCGTACCGGGTCAGGTCCAAGCCGGGATAGCTGATGGCGGCAGCGGCCTGTTCCTCAGGGTCTGCACTGGTCGGCTTGAGCGCGATCGTTGTGGGCGCGGCGTTGTCGAGAAGCTGGCGTGTTCCGGGTGTCAGGTCCGCGTGTTCGTTGAGTCGGGCCCGCTCTTCCTGCCGGAGTGTCGCCAGCACGATCGTGGGCCCCGGCCTTTTGCGCAAAGCTGTGAGCCGGGCCGGTGTCAGCGCGCCCTCGCCGACGAGGAAGCGCTGCAGGTCGTCCAGCCATATCGCCAATGGCCAGTTGCTGGCTGCGATGCGGGGGTGTGCGACCAGGGACGCCAGGCGAGCCGGGTCAGGTTTTGCGAGGCGGGCCTCGGGACAGGCTGCGCGGAGCCCCTCGAACGCGGTGCGGGTCTTACCGGCCTTTGAGGGACCGACCAGAAGCACCAACTGGCCTGGAATGCAAAGAGCCTCCTGAAGGCGGTGGTCGACCTGATGAGCGGTGCGTGACACGTAAGGGTCTTGGTCGCCGTGTCGATGAATGTCGCCGAATTCTGTCGGGTCGGCTCCAAGCTGGTACGGAGTCAGGTCGGCCACCACGGGCAAATCGCCGTGCGGGCCGAGGAGTTCCACCAGGCCGGACAGTTCTTCTGCTGCTCCGATCGCGGTTGGTATCGAGTTCTGGTCGGAGAGGCCGAGCGCGGTCGCGATGTGTCGGGCGCGTTGACCTTTGGCTCGGGCGAGCCTGTCGATCGGAACCACGACGAGTGGGTTGTTGCCCAGGTGAGGCCGATGTTGAACGACGTGCCCCAGGGCGTACCCCTGGTGGAAGACGAGTGCTCCTGACAGGCCGCCCCATGGCGACTTTCGCGTGGTCTGCTCGTGACCGACTTGCCGCGGAGGCTGCACTGCCCCGAGCTTCTCGTCGCGCAGCACAAGGAAATTGGCCTTGGCGCCTCCGCCTTCGCCCTGTCGTATGAAGCCGCGAACTTCAGCCGACCGCACATCTGTGTTCGGCTCCAGCATGTACATCGGGTAGCCGATCGCTACGCAATCGGCCAGTTCCCCTGACTGGCTGTGATCCACGCGCGCGAACAGTGGGAGATCCCAGTTTGCGCTGGCCCAGGGCGCGTCCTCCAGGGTGAGCAGTGCTATGTCCAGTCCCCAGCTTTCATGCCTGGACCCGGAGCCGTAAGAGGCGGTGATGTGGCTGACCCTGGCGGCCTGCCATGCGTTATCCGCCCAGCGGCGTACTTCCAAGTGGGTCTTCTTGACCCTGGTGGGGTCGTCCACCGTGCAATGCCAAGCCGTCAGTACTTGGTTGGGTGTTACGAGAAACCCGGATCCCCACCTTCGCCGTCCGTCAGGTAATTCCGCAACTACAGCGGTGACCCGCTCCAAGGGAACCTGCCTGAAGATCACTACCCACCCCCGTGTGATTCCTGACCCTCACCTGAGGACTAGTGCTCGTCCTCAGGGCCAGAATCAACTTCTGGTAGTTGATCGCGGTGGTGGACAGGAGGGACGGGGCGGGTCTGCCTTGTGGGAGTCTCGCCCGAAACCAGCCACTGGTTGGTGTAATCGCCCTGCGAGGTATTCCACCACTGTGGCGTCAGCGTCAAACTGACTTTCTGCGTCCTCGCCGAATCGACAGATCCGCCCGCCTCCAGCACCTTCCAACCGATCTTTCCTTGCGCGTTCTTCGTCACCACCAACTGCAGTTCCAAGTCAACCGGGCTGACTTGGAAGCGCATCCAGGATCCCTCGCCTTCCCCTTTGGCTTCGGTCAGTTCTTCGCGGAGCGCCTTGATGGCTTCCCCTAGTCCGATCTCATTCACCGTCCCACCACCCCTCTGCTCCCACACGCACCACAAATCAAACGACTTTTCGATGACGGGCGACGCTGCGGTATCGACGCCTATTATCGGCTAAAGGGACCTGCCCATGAGGCTCTTCTTGAGAGATCCTTCGCGCGGATCTTTGGTGCGGGAGACCAATGGCGGCGACATCGACCATCTACTCATCGGGCCCGGTGGGGTGTTCAGCATCAACACCAAGAACCACGACGGGAAGTCGGGCTGGATCGGCGACACGATGGCGCGTGTCGATCACGGGAAGCCCGTCCCGTACGCCGCGGCCAGCAAGGCGGAAGCGGCGTACGTGAAGGTCGTCCTTGAGCGGCACTGCGGCTTCGAAGTCCCTGTGGAGCCGGTCCTCGTCTTCGTCGGTGTGACGGAACTGAAGCGAGCCGCAACACGGTTCACCGTACGGATCTGTCAAGAACGCGAGGTGTCGGCACTCGGCACCTGCGGCGATGGCTCCATCTCACCGTCTTCACCAGCATCGTCCGCGCGGCCACTGTCATGACGCCGCCACTGTCATGTCACGAACGTGTCTTGGGAACGATCAAGAGGCAACCGGGGCAACCACAATGACTCTCTGAGAGGACAGAAAGCGACACGGACGAACAGTCGCCCAGTTCGCTCGCCCGCTCGCTCCTCAGGAGCGACGCCCCCACACGCAGAGGACAGGCCCAGCATGCGCACTCGGAAGATCTCGGTACTGACCATGACCGCAGTGGCTCTCAGCCTGGCGCTGACGGCATGCAACAACGACGGCGCCGACAGCGGATCCTCTTCCTCGAGTAGCTCATCGTCGGCCACGAGCACCCCGAAGTCCGACACCGCGAAGCCCGACGCTGCGAAGTCCGACTCTGCGGGGGGCAAGTCCTCGGGCACGCCCGCCAAGTCCGACGCGAAGTGCACGGACCAGGTCGACTACGCGGGTGACTCGCGCTCCAATGCCGAGATCAACTCGATCGGCGAGGACACGGGTACGTGTCCGCCGGTCCAGAAGTCGCCGTCCGACACGAAGTGCACGGACCAGCTCGACTATGCGGGTGACTCGCGCTCGAACGCCGAGATCAACTCCATCGGCGAGGACACGGGCACGTGCCCCCAGCCCCAGAAGGCCGAAGAGGCGACGGGTACGCCGAAGAAGGCCGACACGAAGTGCACGGACCAGGTCGACTACGCGGGTGACTCGCGCTCGAACGCCGAGATCAACTCGATCGGCGAGGACACGGGCACGTGCCCGCCGGTCAAGCAGTAGTGAATGGCTGACCGTCCCTGAGAGCCTGAGAGAAAGAGCGCCGGACCCTCCCCGCGATGACCTGGGGGCGGTCCGGCGCTTGCATGCGCTCTGCTCGTCGTGCGTGCCCGCTGCTCGCCGCCCGCTCTGGTACATCCGGATGAATCTCACCTGAGGCGCGATCCAGATTTTTCTGAGTCCGGCGGTCTGCGGATGTCGAGAACGTGCCACAGGCTCCGTCCCAGGGACATCAGCGGCCACCACCGGCCGGTAGAGGAAGAACTCGAGGAAGAGCTCGAGGAAGAAGGAGAAGCCAGCATGGCGATTCAGCGGATGGACAACGTCGGCATCGTCGTCGAGGACATGGATGCCGCCATCGCGTTCTTCGTGGAACTCGGTATGGAGCTGGAGGGCAGGGCGGAGGTCAAGGGCCTCTTCGCCGACCAGTGCACCGGACTCGACGGCGTCCACTGTGACATCGCGATGGTCCGGACCCCGGACGGCCACAGCCGGCTCGAGCTGGCGAAGTACCGCAGCCCCGCGGCTACCAGCGCCGGTCCGCGCAACCAGCCGCACAACATTCTGGGCACACACCGGGTCATGTTCGCCGTCGACGACATCAAGGACACCGTTGCCCGCCTGCGCCCTCACGGTGCCGAACTCGTCGGCGAGATCGCCCGGTTCGAGGACAGCTATCTGCTCTGCTACCTCCGCGGGCCGGAGGGCATCATCGTCGGACTGGCCGAGCAACTGGGCTGAGAACTTCCCCGCGTATTCGCCGCGGCCGCCCGCAGAAACCCGGCAACAGCCGGCCGGCGTCGGACCCTCCCCGCGATGACCTGGGGGCGGTCCGGCGCTTACGTGTCCGCTACGCGCCGCCCGCTAGTGTCCCCGCACCAGCAAAAAGGCCCTCCCGGAGGGAGGGCCGAACAGGGATCGTGTAAAGCGCCCCCGGCAGGACTCGAACCTGCGGCCAAGCGCTTAGAAGGCGCCTGCTCTATCCACTGAGCTACGGGGGCCGGATGGTGGCCGGTGGCCTGGAGCCCGGGTGGGGACGAGCCGTGACCTTGCCGGGGACAAGGATAGGGCTCCCGGGTCCTTGTCCCTGGCGCTTCGCCTCCGAGGTGCTATGTGGAGGTTCAGTGAAGCGGTCCTGATAATCGCAGGCAGGTGCGAATCTCGCATCGCTTTTGGCGCCTCACGCCCCGGGTGTTGTGCACTCGTTATGCCTGCGCCCCAGTCGCCCCTTCCGTCCCATGTGTCCGATCGGCGCGCAGGTAGTGCCCATATGCTTCAGAATGCCGCCAAAATTGGGCATTCTTCGCATGTGGTGACCTTGGACGTACGGCCTCAACTGCTCGACGCACTCTCCGCCCTGCGCGAGCGTGTCGCCGCCGCACGCTTTCCGCTCCCCTTGGTGGGGGCGCCACGCGCGCGTGCCAACCGGGGTGAGCTCCTTGCCCAGCTCGACGACTATTTGGTGCCCCGCCTGCGGGCGCCCGAAGCACCGCTGCTCGCCGTGATCGGGGGATCCACCGGGGCGGGCAAGTCGACCCTGGTGAACTCCCTCGTCGGGCGGCAGGTCAGTGAGGCGGGGGTGCTGCGCCCGACGACTCGGACGCCCGTGCTTGTGTGCCATCCGGATGATCATCACTGGTTCGCCGACATGCGCGTACTGCCCGACCTCACGCGCGTATGGCTGCCGCGCCCGGAGCCCTCGCACGCCGGGGACGACGGGGACGACGGGAGCGAGGACCTGCTGCCGATCGGGCCCGACGGTGAGCGCGCACTGCGCATCGAGACCGCGGAGACCCTGCCGCGAGGGCTCGCCCTCCTGGACGCCCCCGACGTCGACTCGCTCCTCTCCGACAACCGGATCCTCGCCGCCGAGCTGATCTCCGCGGCCGACGTCTGGGTCATGGTGACCACCGCGTCCCGGTACGCGGACGCCGTGCCCTGGCATCTGCTGCGTACCGCCAAGGAGCACGACGCCACCCTCGTCACCGTTCTCGACCGGGTGCCGCACCAGCTGGTGGCCGAGGTGTCCCGGCAGTACGGAGCACTGCTCGCCAAGGCGGGCCTGGGCGATGTGCCGCGCTTCACCGTGCCCGAGCTGCCCGAGTCCGCGGGCGGCGGCGGGCTGCTCCCGTCCACCGCCGTCGCGCCGCTGCGGGCCTGGCTCACGCACCGGTCCCAGGAGCCCACGGCCCGTGCGCAGGCCATCGCGCGGACCGCGTACGGCGTCATCCAGTCCCTCAATGTGCGGGTACCGGAGCTCGCGGGCGCCGTCGCCATGCAGTACGCGGCCACGCTGCGTCTCACCTCCGCTGTGGACGACGCGTACGCATACGAGCACGCGCGCGTGCGGGAACGTCTGCAGTCGGGGGCCGTCCTCGCGGGCGACGCGCTGAAGCGGTGGCGCAGCTACCCCCTGGACTGTGGCGCGGGCGAACTCCTCGAAGCCGTGGCCGAGAGCCTGGAGGCACTGCTGCTGTGCGCGGTGACCGCCGCCGACGAGCGGATCGACGAGGCATGGCGCCGTGAACCGGCCGCCGACGCCCCTGGGCTCGGCGACCGCGACCGCGACCGGGACGCGGAGAGCGCCGAGCACCGCATCGGGATGGCGGTACGACGCTGGCGGCGGGTCCTGGAGGAGTACGCCGAGGACGAGATCCGCGGGCTCGACAGGATCGAGAAGAACTTCCTTCCCGACCCCGAGATGGTGGCCGCCCTGCTCGCCACGGCCCTGCTCGGCGGGGACCGCGGGCGCTCGGCGGGCGAGACGCTCGCCGAGCGGATCGGCGCTCAGGGAGCGCTCCGGCTGCGGGACCGGGGCGGATCCCTGCTCACCACGTACCTGAACAACGTCCTGGACACGGAGCGCGAGCGACGCCTGGCCCCGCTCGACGCCCTGGACGTGAACCCCGAACCCCAGGCCGACCTGATCGCCGCGCTGTCCGTACTGCAGAAGGAGAGGTGACCGCGGTGACTGCCATCACTGATCACACCGAACACGAACGTGAGCGCGAGGGTGGGCGCGAAGGTGGGCGCGATGAGGACACCCGCGACACCCGTGATACCCGTGACGGCTCCGAAGGCGTCTGGGACGACGGGCTGATCGCACGGCGTGGCGGTAGTGGCGTACGCGGTGGTGACGCTCACGGGGCGGGAGGCGGCGCAGACGCGTACGCCCCGGCGGAGACCCCGTCCGGGGCGCCGTCGGGTACGCCGTCCGGTGCTCCCTCCGGCACCCCGCCCGGCATTTCGACCGCGTACGAAGGGCCCCTGCGCGCCCGGCTCGACGCCCTGCGCGAACTCGTCGGGCTCTCCCGCACCCGCCTCGACAGCGCCACGCTCGCCGAGGCGGGCAGGGTCCTCGACGAGGCCGCGGCCCGGCGCAGGCTCTCCGGACGGCACACCGTCGTCGCCATCGCGGGCGCCACGGGGAGCGGCAAGTCGACGCTGTTCAACGCCCTGGCCGGGGTGACGATCTCGGAGACCGGCGTCCGCAGACCGACCACGGCGGCCCCCATCGGCTGCAGCTGGACCGACGGCGCCGCGGGGCTTCTTGACCGGCTCGGCATCCCGGGGCGGCTGCGCAGGCGCCCGCTCCAGGGCCCGGACACGAGCACGCTTGAGGGGCTCGTCCTGATCGACCTGCCCGACCACGACTCGGCGGTCGGCGAGCACCGCGCGCACGTGGACCGGATCCTCACGCTCGTCGACGCGGTCATCTGGGTCGTCGACCCCGAGAAGTACGCCGACGCGATGCTGCACGAGCGCTATCTGCGGCCCATGGCGGGGCACGCCGAGGTCACGTTCGTCGTGCTCAACCAGGTGGACCGGCTCCCGGGCGACGCCGCCGACCAGGTGCTCGACGACCTGCGGCGGCTGCTCGACGAGGACGGCATCGCCCTCGGCGAGCACGGCGAACCCGGTGCCACCGTGCTCGCCCTCTCGGCCCTGACCGGCGACGGAGTCGGTGAACTTCGGGAGTCGCTCGGGCAATTCACCAAGGAGCGGGGCGCCGCCGCCCGGCGGGTCTCGGCCGACCTGGACGCCGCCGCCGACCGGCTGTGGCCCGTGTACGCGGCCGGGTCGAACGGGGGCCGGGGCGGCGCGCGGATCGGGCTCAGTGAGGAGGCGCGCGAGGAGTTCGCCGACCGGCTCGCGGACGCGGTGGGCGCCGCGGCGGCCGGGCAGGCGGCGGAGCGGGCCTGGCGGCGCCACGCGGGCAAGGCGTGCGGGACTCCCTGGCTGCGGCTGTGGCGCTGGTACGAGGCTCAGCGCTCGCCACAGAGCCTCGGCTGGCCCGTGGCGCAGGTGCCGCCCGACGAGGAGGCCACGGCTCGCCAGCGCGTCGAGCACGCGGTGCGCACGGTGGCCGACGAGGCCGCTTCCGGGCTGCCCCAGCCCTGGGGCCAGGCCGTGCGGGAGGCGGCGGTGCGCGGCGCGGAGGGTCTGCCCGAGGCGCTCGACCAGCTGACGGTGACGGCCGGGGTGCCGGAGGGAAAACCGCCGCGGCCCGGGTGGTGGCCGGTAGCGGTACTCGCCCAGGCGGCGATGACACTGCTGCAAGTCGTGGGCGGGATCTGGCTTGTGGCGCAGATCATCGGGGTCGCCGTACCGAACCTGGGCGTGCCGGTGCTGTTGATGCTGGTCGGCATCGTGGGCGGCCCCTGCGTGGAGTGGGGGAGCCGGATGGCGGCACGGGGTCCTGCGCGACGCTACGGCCTGGACGCGGAACGGCGGCTGCGGGAGGCGGCTGCCGGGTGCGGGCGGGCGAGGGTCCTGGATCCGGTGGCGGCGGAGCTGCTGCGCTACCGGGAGGTTCGGGAGCAGTACGTGCGGATGACGGGGGCGTCGGTCGGCTGAACGGCGGGTGGCCGGAGCCGGGGTGGGCCCCGTTCGGGTGAGGGAGTTTTCCACAACTGCCCGGTAGACCACAGGGCTCAGCGGGATCTTCCCGACCGGTCCACTCTGAGACCGAAGCCGCGGAACCGACCGCCGCGGCGGCGGAAGCGGAGCGGATGAGGGAGGGGTTCGGCATGAACGAGACCTTGGTGACGGTGGTGGGGAACGTCGCGACGACGCCGGTGTTCCGGGAGCTGGCGTCCGGGCCGGTGGCGCGGTTCCGGCTCGCGGTGACGGCGCGGTACTACGACGCGGTGCAGAACGTCTGGGCGGACGGGCACACCAACTTCTTCACGGTGTGGGCGAAGCGGTCGCTCGGATCGAATGTGCAGGGTTCTCTGACCATCGGTGAACCCGTGATCGTGCAGGGGAGGTTGAAGGTGCGCGACGAGGAGCGGGGCGGCCAGCACTGGACGTCGGCGGACATCGACGCGATCACCGTCGGCCACGATCTCTCGCGTGGGACGGCGGCGTTTCGGCGCGTGCTGAAGGCGAACGCGGCACTGACGGAACCGGCGGCGGCGCGCGAACAGGAGCCAGAGCCGGTGGGATGACGGGCCATCAGAGGGTGGCGACCGATGTGCGGCTTATCGGCGAATGGGTGCCGTTGATTTGTCGATAAGCCCAGTTCCGAAAGGTTGTTGCCGATAACGATTCCGATTCGGATCGGTTATCGAACGGCAGTACTGGGGATCGTGGTCTGCCGCATCCCTAGGATGCCGAACATAGCTAACGGGGCAGTTGGTAGTGGATGCCACGCAGGTGGCAGGTGATTCTGCCCCTTTTCGATCTGCTGGCGGGATCTCCCCCCTCGAAGTGAACGGGTCCCGTCCGGAGGGGAATTCTGTGTCTTTTGCGCGTTCTGTGTTCTCTGCGTTCTCCGCTCTCTCCGGGGGGCGTGCGTGCTCTGCGCCGGCCCGGCGGAGACGGGGCGCCGCGCGCCTCGCCGCGGTGACGCTGGCGACCGGGGCCGTCGCTGCGGGCGCGATAGCCACCGCGGTTCCTGCGGTGGCGGAAGAGGTCCCCCAGCACCGGGGCGGAGCGGTCGCGACACTGGGCGGGCTCCAGACGTACGACCAGGCGGTCATCCGTGACAACGGGGAGAGCCAGCAGGTACCCGCCGGACTCTTCGAGATGTCCGTGGACGGCGGCGGCACCCTGCAGACGTACTGCATCGACATCCTCAACCCCACGCAGAAGGACGCGGAGTACCAGGAGACCCCCTGGAGCGGCACCTCGCTGAACGGCAACAAGAACGCGGGCAGGATCGGCTGGATCCTGCAGAACTCCTACCCCCAGGTGAACGACCTCGCCGCGCTGGCCCACAAGGCGGGCGCGCGAGCGCTCACCGAGCAGGCGGCGGCAGCCGGCACGCAGGTGGCGATCTGGCGGTACTCGGACGGCGCCGACGTGGAGGCGGTCGACCCGCAGGCCGAGAAGCTCGCGGACTACCTCTACAAGAGCGCTCGCGGCGCGGCGGAGCCCAAGGCCTCGCTGACCCTCGACCCGCCCGCCGTCTCCGGGCGTGCGGGGGAGCGGCTCGGCCCGGTCACCGTGCGGACGGACGCGGACACCGTGTCCGTGACCCCGCCCGCGGACTCGGTGGCGAGCGGAGTGAAGGTCGTCGGCAAGGACGGCAAGCCCGTCACCTCCGCGGCCAACGGCAGCCAGCTGTTCTTCGACATCCCCAAGGACGCATCGGACGGCTCGGCGACACTCGCCGTGCAGGCGTCGACCACGGTGCCGGTAGGCAGGGCCTTCGCCTCCGAGAGCCGGAGCCAGACGCAGATCCTCGCGGGCTCCAGCGAGTCCACGGTCTCCGCGACGGCGAGCGCCACCTGGGCCAAGAAGGGCGCGATACCGGCGCTCTCCGCGGAGAAGAACTGCGCCAAGAGCGGCGTGGACATCACGGCGAGCAACAAGGGCGACAAGCCGTTCACCTTCCGCCTCATGGGCCTCAAGTACACGATCGAGGCCGAAGCGTCGCGGACGGTGACGATCCCGCTGCAGGAGGACCAGCCCTACGACTTCACGATCAACGGGCCGAACGGTTTCGAGCAGCGGTTCAAGGGCGTGCTCGACTGCAAGACCGAGGGCAGCACGATCGGCAACAAGACGGAGCCCGTCGCCGCACCTAGCCCCGCATCGGCAGGAGGCACCGGCACCGGCGGCGGCGACCTCGCGGAGACGGGCGGCTCCAGCGCGACGCCGATGATCGCCGCAATAGCGGTCCTCATGGTCGTGCTCGGCGCGGCGGCCATGTTCTTCCTCCGCCAGAAGAAGGACCCGACGCCCACGCCGGAGACGCCGACCGAGGACTGATCCGGAAGGCACGCCGAGAGCTAGAGGCCCTGTGGAGCAGTCCACAGGGCCTCTGCTATTGCGGTGAGGGCAGTCGTTGACGGCAACCGCCGTAGATCGCGACGGATGACCGAGCTAGGCCGTCATCGTCATACGGCCGGTTGCCGGCGTCCGACGCCCGACGCCCGCGCTCATCCGAACACCTCAGCGGGAAGCTGTGGACCATCCCCCTCGTCGGGATCGTCGTCTGGCGTGGGCAGCCGTGAACCCCTGCTGTCAGCGATCCGCTTCGTGTCGCGAAGCGACTGGCTCATACAGGCCAGCGCGAACCAGAGCTGATCGGCAGTGGCCTTACCGTCGTCGAGCAACTCGGCAACATGGCTGAGCAGGTCGCCCGCCATGCCGAGCTGCACAGATTCGACGTTGTCCGCCACGCGGGCCAAGTACCCGCTGCCGTCACTGGACAGATAGCACGGCTTGCCCTCGGGGCTCGACCAAGGAAGCAGCCGGGCCGTGTAGGTCGTGACCCTCACTCCGCCACCCCGCCCTCTGCCGCAGGAACAGTGTTCGAAGTTTCGCGGTAGTTCTCGCGGTAGTTTGAGTCATGTCGTCAACCTCCTGGGTTGATGGCCACGCCCCCGGGCCGTCCACCACGGTCGCGGGGGTCCTTCGTCAGCAAGACCCTGACGCCGAAGCCCCGTTGATCCCATCCCAGGGCCCTATAGACCCGTCCTATATTGGAGATATGGGAGAAAGCCCCGGGCGCCTGTGGTCCCACCCACAGCTAGTAGCGGCAGTCACCAGCGAGGACTGGGGCGCCGTCTTCCGCACGTACCGCAAGCTCACCGGCGTGAGTCAGACGAAGCTGGGGGAACGGGTCGGCCTCGCCCAGTCCGACGTGTCCGACATCGAGCGGGAGCGCCGCCGGATCACCTCTGTCGAGGTACGGCAACGCATCGTGTCCGGACTCGGAATTCCGCTCAACCCCCAGACCGTGACAGCGACACCGGTACCAGGGCTTTCACTTCCGGGAACCACACCAGATGAGGACCTACTGACCCGCGTGACGAGCGTGGTCGACTCCTCCCACCGAGTCGACGCGGCCACCCTCGACTGGCTTGACCGACTGCTCGCCGAGCACCGTCGCGCAGAGGACCGCATCGGGTCACGTCCACTCGTCGACGTGATGCGCCAACAACTTCGGACGGTCGTCGACTTGTACGCGGGCGCACGCGGCCCACTCGCAGACCGCGTCGTACGACTTGCCTCCGAACACGCGCAGTTCCTCGCATGGATGGCCCAGGACCAGGCACAGGCCGCCGCAGCCTTGGTCTGGTACGACCGCTCGCACGAGTGGGCATTGGAAGCGGGCGACGCCAACATGGCCGCCACGACGCTCAGCATGAAGGCCCACATGGCGTGGTCCGGTGGCCGCGGAACCCGCTGTGTACGCCTCGCCGAGGCAGCACACTGGTCGGCGCCCGGCACATCGCAGGGCGTCCAGGGCATGGCTGCTCAGATGGCGGCCCGAGGTCACGCGCTCGAAGGCGAGGCCGACGACGCCCACCGTCTGCTAGCTGAGGCACAAGGACTCATCCACCGGGCATCCGAGAACCCCGAGGACGAGCCGGTATGGATGTACTTCTACGACGAGACGTGGTTCACCCTGCAACGCGGCATGGCGGCACTGCACTTGCGCGACTGGCGAGAAGCCGTCAACCAGATCACGGTCGGGCTCGCCGCACTACCGGACGAGTACCGCCGCGACAAGACCTGGTACCGCGCCTGCCTCGCGCACGCACTCGCCGGCGCCGATGAGCCCGCGCAGGCCGCATCAGTAGCTGTGGCAATCGTCCCGGACGCCGCCGCCATCGGACGCCCACACTCATGGAACGAACTGCACACCACAGCAGCCGTGTTGAAGCGCCGGGGAGCAAAGGAAGGCTCAGAACTGGTCGCTGCCTTACGCGAGTACGACTAGAGACCGCGCCAAGGCAATGACCAGGCCGCGCCTGCCCCGCCAGACGCCACCTGCAGCGCTGCGGTCGTCGGCTTGCCGGGCGCGACGTATCTGCAGGGCCTTGAGGCAGAGTGCGGGCAAGGGCAGGGAGCCGGTCTGAGTCATCGGACTTGGCCTTGCGTTGAAGGATCTGGCGGCCGGAGTGCTGGATCTGATCGTCCAAGTGTGGCGCGAAGCCCTGGAAGAGACGGGTATCCACATCGAGGTGGACGAGCTCACCGGCGTCTACAAGAACACGACTCGGGGCATCGTGGCGTTGGTCTTCCGCTGCAAGCAGGTCGGCGGCACCGAGCGCACGTCCAGCGAATCAACAGCGGTCGACTGGCTCACGCCCGAAGAGGTCGCCGGGTGGATGTCCGAGGTCTACGCGATCCGGCTCCTGGATGCCCTGGAGGGGGCAGGCCCTCACGTGCGAAGCCGCGATGGCAAGCGCCTGACGCCTGTCGAGTCTCAGTTGATGGTTGACGGGTCGGCGTCGGGTGATGCTTGACGTCTGGCCTAGACATCGTGGCTTACTGGCTGGCATGGCGGATCGTTTCCCTGAGATCACCTCCGTGAAGGAGTTCATCCGGCTGCGGGAGAGCGAGGCCCCGGCGGAGTACAACCGCTCGGCGTGGGCGACCATGCCGCTGCCCGTCTGGTGGGACCTTGTGCGCAACCATCCCGAGATGCGTTTTTGGGCCGCGCATAACAGGACGGTGCCGTCGGAGATCCTGACCGAGCTGATCAAGGATCCGGACTGGCGAGTCCGAGACCGGGTGGCCAGTAAGACGCCATTTCAGTTGGCGGGATCTCGCGGCAGTCTGGGGTGATGGCTGCTGGGCTTGTCGAACGGTTGGCGCCGGATGATCTGTGGGAGTTGTTCCAGCGCGTGGTCCCGCCGGCCCCGGAACGGCCGCAAGGTGGAGGGCATCGTCGCCGAGGGGACCGCGAGGTGCTGGCCGCGATCATCTTCGTGGCCACCTCGGGGTGCACCTGGAATCAGTTGCCGCCTGGCTTCGGTCTGTCGGGGGTGACGGCCTTTCGCCGGTTCACCGTGTGGACCGAGGCCAGGGTGTGGGCCAAGCTTCATCGCTTGGTCCTGGACGAACTCGGGGCTCAGGGCGTGCTGGACTGGTCGCGATGCGCGATCGACTCCGTCAGCGTCCGGGCCCTCAAAGGGGGCGGCTGACGGGACCGAATCCGACCGACCGCGGCAAGAGCGGATCGAAAATCCACCTCATCGTTGACCGCAGCAGCGGGCTGCCTCTGTCCATCGGCATCTCCGCCGCGAACCTCCACGACAGCCAGGCCCTCATTCCGCTGGTCCGCGGAATCCCGCCCATCCGCTCACGTCGCGGCCCCCGACGCCGCCGGCCCGGGAAGCTGCACGGAGACAAGGGCTACGACTACCGGCACCTGCGGCGCTGGCTGGCCTCCCGCGGCATTCGGCACCGCCTCGCCCGTAAGGGCATCGAGTCATCCCAACGACTGGGACGACACCGCTGGGTCGTAGAGCGAACCGTGTCCTGGTTGTCAGGCTGCCGACGTCTTCATCACCGCTACGAGCGCAAGCCGGAACACTTCCTCGCCTTCACAGCCATCGCTTCGACCCTCATATGCCACCGCAGACTCACCAACTGAAAGGGCGTCCCCTGCTGCGATTCGCACACGGGCTGTTCGCCAAGGCCCTTGTCGGGCCCGATCGCTGCCGTCAGGCGCCCGCCTCCTGCTTCCCCGCGCTGCCTCGTCTGCGCAGGTCGCCCCTCGTGGCAGCTCGCTCGGAACCAACCGGCGAGAAAAGTGATCAATGCATGTGTAGGCACTGAATGGCCCGATGCTGTTCGAGAACGGGAGTCTTGAGTTGAGGTTCACGGTCCGTCCCCTGTTGTCTGGCAGACCCGCTGTGGCTGTGTTGGCCGCGGTCGGTATCACCGCGGGTTTGCTGATCGGCCGGGAGGGGCTGCGCACTGTGGTGGGCTGCGGCGCGGCCGACGACCCCTACCCCTCCCAGACCGCGGCGGACTGGAAAGCGGGCGCGGACCACGTGGTGGTGGCGGTGCCGGCCTCCGAGCGGGAGAGCAACAGGCAGGACGTCGCCAAGGGGGCGGTGCGGTACACCGTCGACCGGGCGGTGACGTTCCGGAAGGAGAAGGTGCTGTGGTCCGCTGCCACCCCTCGGCATGAGCTGGGCACCGAGTTCGACATGACCGCCCCGGGCTGGTCGGTGTACCGCAACGGCAAGCGGATCAAGGGCACCGCCCCGGAGGCGCCCCGGCTGGAGACCGGTCACACCTACGTCCTCGCCCTGCGCTGGGACGCCGACCAGTGGATTGTCCTCGGCGAGGGCGCGGCCGTGCCGTTCGACGACCATGTGGCGGGGCGAGGGGAGTGGTGCGGCCAGGTGCTGAGCGAGGACGACTTCGCCAAGGGCGAGCGGTTCTCACAGCGCGACGACCACGGTCTGGAGCAGGCCGTGCGCGGACAGGACGAACACGCCATCTCCCGCGAACTCGCGAAGGTGAGCAGCGGGAAGGGGCCGTAGCCCAGCTCGGCAAACGCACCGGGTCGGCCGTCAGCTCCCTCGCGGAGGGCCTCAGGCAGACGGTCCCGGAGTGACACCGGAGTGCGCCCCGGGCCGCCACAGCGGTGTCCCGTCGCCTGCCCACGCATACGAGCGCCCCGGGGCTCGACAAGCCCAGCAGCCATCACCCCAGACTGCCGCGAGATCCCGCCAACTGAAATGGCGTCTAAGTGGTGGAGCGGTCACCGCCAAGACGTGACTGCGGCTGGTCGCTACGCGGAGCGCGTCCCGCAAGGCTCCCGTCATGGCCGTTGCCAGAAGTAGCAGTGCCTCCGGCTCCGCATCCTCGTCGTCCAGTACTTCCTGCGTTTGCTCCAGCAGTTCGGCCGCCATCCCGCGCTGTACCGCCTCGATGTTGTCCGCCAAGCGGAACATGTGGTCATTGCTGCTGTCGGTGCTGAGGTAGTAGGCGGCATCAGTCACGGCGGACAGTTTGCTTGGGGATCAGCGAGATTCGGCATCGGCGGCCAAGGCTGCACGCGCAACTGCGATCATCGTGCCCACCGCGATCTGTCGTTGTTCTCCTGCCTCCCGGACCGCATCGGCTGTGCCGGTCTGCTCACGAACTGCGCGGGCGGCGTCCAGCTCGGACTGGAGGGTGGACCGAACCTGCCGTACGGCTTCGGTCATTTCCGCAGGGTCCTCAATAAGTACAAGCGCACCTGCTTGAAAGACCAGCGTCAAAGAGTCCGAGGCTGCTGCACACCGGCTCTGAAACAGCTCCTCCGAGATTTCGTGTTGCCGTGCCTGGCTGATCATTGCGGCGGCGGAGGTCGCTTCCGACAAGAAGCGTGCGTAGGCATCCCTTCGGGCCGCGCGGTGCTCGGTGGACCTGCGTTCAGCACGCTCCTCCCGGGCGAGGAGCAGTTGTTGTTCAACTTGCTGTCGCGCGTTGCGCAGTGTGATCCATGACGTAAGGCTGGAGGCGCTTACTGCGGCGCCTGCCGTGATGACAGCCACTGCAACGGTTTGGTCCATCGTGAGATTGCAGCAGCTGTCTGCCCAGTAGGGGTATGCCCCGGACCACCCGCCACCATTGAGAGGGCCCACGCTCAGGGGCAGCGCCCCTGGGCCGTGCGAGGTTGATCGGCAGCGACCGAGGATGACAGCCAGTGGTGGGTCGACTACCCAAGCAGTTGATGAACGTCCAGCTCATGGCCCCCCGAGCATACTGGTTTCCTCGGGGAGGTGGCCGTCAGGCAAGATGGGGTGTATCTGCCCACTCACTGATTGCCGGACGGTTTCTCTTGGCTGAGTACATCTACACCATGCGCAAGACGCGCAAGGCGCACGGCGACAAGGTGATTCTTGATGACGTCACCCTGAGCTTCCTTCCTGGCGCCAAGATCGGTGTCGTGGGTCCCAACGGCGCCGGTAAGTCCACGGTGCTGAAGATCATGGCCGGGCTCGAGCAGCCGTCCAACGGTGACGCGTTCCTCGCGCCCGGGTACAGCGTCGGCATCCTCATGCAGGAGCCGCAGCTCGACGAGACGAAGACCGTTCTGGAGAACGTCCAGGACGGCGCCGCCGAGATCATGGGCAAGCTCAAGCGCTTCAACGAGGTCGCCGAGCTCATGGCGACCGACTACTCCGACGCGCTCATGGACGAGATGGGCAAGCTCCAGGAGGACCTGGACCACTCCAACGCGTGGGACCTCGACGCCCAGCTCGAGCAGGCCATGGACGCCCTCGGCTGCCCGCCCGGCGACTGGCCCGTCACCACGCTCTCCGGTGGTGAGAAGCGCCGCGTCGCGCTCTGCAAGCTCCTCATCGAGGCGCCCGACCTGCTCCTCCTCGACGAGCCCACTAACCACCTCGACGCCGAGTCGGTGAACTGGCTGGAGCAGCACCTCGCGCAGTACGCGGGTTGCGTCATCGCCGTCACCCACGACCGGTACTTCCTGGACAACGTCGCCCAGTGGATCCTCGAGCTCGACCGCGGGCGTGCCATCGCCTACGAGGGCAACTACTCCACCTACCTGGAGAAGAAGCAGACCCGCCTCAAGGTCGAGGGCCGCAAGGACGAGAAGCGCGCCAAGCGGCTCAAGGAAGAGCTTGAGTGGGTGCGCTCCAACGCCAAGGGGCGCCAGGCCAAGTCCAAGGCGCGCCTTGCGCGTTACGAGGAGATGGCCGCCGAGGCGGACAAGATGCGGAAGCTGGACTTCGAGGAGATCCAGATTCCGCCGGGCCCGCGGCTCGGTTCGATCGTCGTCGAGGTCGAGAATCTTTCGAAGGCCTTCGGCGACAAGGTGCTCATCGATGACCTGAGCTTCACGCTGCCGCGCAACGGCATCGTCGGCATCATCGGTCCGAACGGCGCGGGCAAGACCACGCTGTTCAAGATGCTCCAGGGCCTGGAGACGCCGGACTCCGGCGCGATCAAGGTCGGCGACACGGTCAAGATCTCGTACGTCGACCAGAGCCGTGCCAACATCGATCCGAAGAAGACGTTGTGGGCCGTCGTGAGTGACGAGCTCGACTACATCAACGTCGGCCAGGTCGAGATGCCCTCGCGGGCGTACGTCTCCGCCTTCGGGTTCAAGGGTCCTGACCAGCAGAAGCCGGCCGGCGTGCTCTCCGGTGGTGAGCGCAACCGCCTCAACCTGGCGCTGACCCTCAAGGAGGGCGGCAACCTGCTCCTCCTCGACGAACCGACGAACGACCTGGACGTCGAGACCCTCTCCTCGCTCGAGAACGCCCTCCTGGAGTTCCCGGGTGCGGCCGTGGTCATCTCCCACGACCGGTGGTTCCTCGACAGGGTCGCCACGCACATCCTTGCTTACGAGGGTGACTCCAGCTGGTACTGGTTCGAGGGCAACTTCGAGTCGTACGAGAAGAACAAGATCGAGCGCCTTGGTGCCGATGCGGCCCGTCCGCACCGCGCCACCTACAAGAAGCTCACCCGAGGTTGAGACTGACATGAGTCGCCATATCTACAGTTGCCCCCTCCGGTGGTCGGACATGGATGCCTTCGGGCACGTCAACAACGTCGTCTTCCTGCGGTACTTGGAAGAGGCGCGGATCGACTTCATGTTCCGGCTCGCACCTGGGGACGGCAGCCCGTCGTTCTCGGGCGGGTCCGTCGTGGCCCGCCATGAGATCGACTACGTACGGCCGTTGGTCCACCGGCACTCGCCGGTGACCATCGAGTCGTGGGTGACGAAGATAAGCGCGGCCTCGCTCACCATCTCGTACGAGGTCAAGGACCCCGATCAGGTGTACGTGCGGGCCTCGACGATCGTCGTCCCGTTCAACCTGGAGGCGCAGCGCCCCCGGCGGATCACCGCTGAGGAGAAGGCCATGCTCCTGACATTCATGGACGACGACGGCGATGTTGCCGGAGGCTCGGAGGCGCTCGTCGCATGACGGCGCAGCTGCACTTCGCCGACGCCGGGGAGGCGGGGGACCTCGCCGCCTTCCTGGCCCGGCTGATCCACTACGACAAGGCCGCCGCGGTCCGGCTGCAGGCGGCGGGCGACACGCTCGCCGTGTTCGGCCGGCCGCCGTCGTTCGAAGTGCTCGCCATCCGTACGGCCCGGCTCGCGAAGCCGTACGCGCACGGGCTCGACTCCTCGCTCGATGTCACCGTCTCCGCCGGTGAACTCCTCGAATCCGTTGGGGAGTCGGGGGAGTCCACCCAATCGGCGGGTGTGGCCGTTGTGCCGCAGGCCGTTACCGGGCCGCCCTGGGCCGGGATTCTGCCGCCACGCGGCGGCTGGCAGCCGGAGCCCGGGCTTCCGCCGGTGGACGCGGTGCGGGGACTCGTGGCGGCCGCTGTCGCCGAATTCAAGTCCCGCGTCGAAGAGTTGCCGCACGAGCGGCGGATCCGGGCCGAGCTCGACCAGTTGGGCCGGGAGATCTGGTCCCGGACCATCGGGGACACGGGCCTGCCCGTACGGGCCGCGCATGCCGCGCAGGCCCTGGGGTTCCTGCGGGGAGACTCGTTCGACCTGCTGTCGTCCGGGGCGTGGCTGCGGCTGCGTACGGATTACGGGTCTATTGCTGTGCGTCGGGCCGGAGTTGGCGGGCTCTCCGTGACACCGGCCTAGCCAGTGCCATAACAGACCTGTGGCAGCCTCTCAGAGGTCGAGGATCAGCCGGGGCGACCGCGCCCGGGACACGCACGCGTACATACTGCCCTCGGCGGCGCCGATGTCGTCCCGGTGCTCTGGTGCGCCGTCCAGGACGGTGACCTCGCAGCTGCCGCAGACGCCTTCGCGGCAGCCGGACGGGAGTTGATGTCCGGCGTGGGCGAGGGCGTCCAGGAGTGACTCGTCGGGCGGTACGGCGACGGTTTTCCCGGATCGGGCGCAGACCGCATCGAACGCCGTGTCGGGGCCGAACGTCCGGGGCACCGGCTGGAACCGCTCGGCGTGCAGCCGCTCGGCGGGGAACGCCGCATCGGCCGCCGCCAGCATCGCCGCGGGACCGCAGCAGTAGACCAGCGTGTCTGTCTCCAGCGTGGCCGCGAGGGCGTCGAGGTCCGGCCTGCTCTGGCCTTCGGCCCTGGTTTCTGTGATGCGTACCCGGTCACCGTACGAGCCGCGCAGCTCGTCGGCGAAAGGCATGCCGGCCGCCGACTGCCCCACGTACAGCAGCGTCGCCGGAAGTCCCGCGGCAGCCACCGCGCGCAGCATCGGCAGCAAGGGCGTGATTCCGATCCCGCCCGCGAGGAACAGGTACCGCGGTGCCGGGACGAGCGGGAAGTGGTTGCGGGGCAGGGAGACGTCCAGGGCGCGGCCCGGGCGCAGGAACCGGTGGACGTACTCCGAGCCGCCCCGGCTGAGCGGGTCGTAGCGAACGGCGACGCGGTAGGCGTCCCGGTCGGCGGGGTCCCCGCACAACGAGTACTGCCGGGTCAGCCAGTTGGGCAGGGACAGGTCGATGTGGGCGCCGGGGTCCCAGGGCGCGAGATCCCCGGTGGCGGTGCGCAGGGTGAGGGCTACGACGTCCTCGGCGACCCGGTCGATGTGATCGACGACAGTCTGTTGCATCGGTGATTCCTCTGGCTTGGCTTGGTCAGTGCCTGGTCAGTAGAGCTTTCGGTAGCCGTCCTCCAGGGCCTGTTCGAGCAGGCTCGGGTCCACGTCGGCACCGAACTGCGCGGCCGCGATCTCACCGAATGACGGCATCCCCTCGGCGAGCGCCTGGCTTGCGGGGTCCCACAGCCGGGAGCGGATCAGCGCCCGCCCGCAGTGGAAGTACGCCTCGGCCACCTCGACGACGATCGCAAGATCCGGCTGCTTGGCCTCCGTGCGCATCCGGACCAGCACATCGGGTTCGTCGGTGACGTAGCCGCTGCCGTTGACGCGCAGGACCTCGCGCATGCCGGGGACGAAGAAGCACAGCCCGACGCCGTCGTTCTCGGCGAGGTTGCGGAAGGAGTCGGCGATCTTGTTGCCGGGGCGGTCGGGGAGGGCGATGGTCTGCTCGTCGAGGACCTTCACGAAGCCCGGGTAGTCGCCGCGGGGCGAGCAGTCGGCGCGTCCGGCGGCGTCCGCCGTGGCCATCGTCAGGAACGGCGAGTGGGCGATGAAGTAGCGGAAGTAGTCGTCGATACGGTCCTTCAGCTTCGCTTTGACCGTGGCATCGGGCTGTCCGAGCCGTGCAAGCACCTCCTGCGGGGAGACCCGGCGGGGGCGTGTGGGGGCATGAGTCAGGGCATGCGTCGGGGAATGCGTGATGGCAGTCATAGCACCTTCCTAGGGCTTCCCAGGGCTTCCTCAAGCGGGCTTCGGCATACGGCTGCGGGCGCTCGGCTCTGCATCGGCTGCGAGCACTCGGATCCGCATCGCCGCAGTTCATGGCACTATTGTGAGCAATTACTCAGGTCGTGCGCTACTCGCTTTCACGGCCCCTCGCAGGAGGTGTCATGACGGCCGACCGCCGTGGACTTCAGCCACGTAAACAGCCCCGTCAGGTCCGGGCCGAGCTGACCCGGCAGCGCATCCTCGACGCCGCTGCTCGCGTTTTCGCCGAGTACGGGTATGCGGCGGGGACCACCAACCGGATCGCGGAGCGGGCCCGGGTCTCGATCGGCTCGCTGTATCAGTACTACCCGAACAAGGACGCGATCCTGGTCGAGTTGCTGACCCGGCATCTCGACGCCGGGATGGCCGCGGCCCCGCTGGACCAGGACGAACTGCTGCCGGAGTCCATCGAGGGCATCATGCGTTTCTATGTGCGCGGCGCGATCGAGAACCACCGCGAGGACCCGCAGTTGCTCCGCGTGATGATGGAACAGGGGCCCCGCGCACCGGAGTTGCTGGAGCGGATCGCGGACAGCGAGCGGAGACGGATCGCCTACGCCCGCAAGCTGCTCCGGAACCATCCGGAGGTGCGGGTCGCGGACGTCGACATCGCCGCACGGCTCTTCGTCTCCACGGTGGAGATGGTGGTGCACCGGGTGATGGCCGGGTCCGACCTTGAGCCCAGGCCCAAGCCCAAGCCCGGGTCCGGGCCCGGCCAGGTCGACATCGCGCGGTTCGAGGACGAACTCGTCACCATGCTCACCCGCTATCTGACGGGTGGCCCGGCCGGCTGACCCGGCCCCGCATGCGTCAGCCCTCGGTGTTGACCATGGACGCCGCCGCGTACGTCAGGTAGTTCCACAGTGTCCGCTCATGTTCCTCGGAGAGCTTCAGCTCCTCGACGGCGGCCCGCATGTGCTTCAGCCAGGCGTCGTGCGCGGCCCTGTCGACGGTGAACGGGGCGTGGCGCATCCGCAGCCGGGGGTGGCCGCGGTTGTCGCTGTACGTACGGGGGCCGCCCCAGTACTGCATGAGGAACAGCGCGAGGCGCTCCTCGGCGGGGCCCAGATCCTCCTCCGGGTACATCGGTCGCAGCAGCGGGTCCTCCGCGACCCCCTGGTAGAAGTGGTGCACCAGGCGCCTGAAGGTCTCCTCGCCGCCGACCTGTTCGTAGAAGGTCTGCTCCTGAAGCGTGCCGCGCGGGATCTCTATCACGCCGTCCATGGTCTCAGACGCGGCGGCCGAGGACGGAAGACTTAGGACCGATGGCTTCCTGAGCGGGAGCGATCCGGGGCCGAGCCGCGAGCGATCCGGGCCGATCCGGGAGCGATCCAGGTCCGATCCAGGACCCATCCCAGACCGATCTCCTCCGGATCGGTACGTCCTGCCGCTCGCCTCGCAGGCAATACCGCAGCACAGTGGCTCTATGGGACCCACAGTCGACCCCCTTCTCGCCGCGGAGGCCGGATCCGCTCTGGTCCGCGAGGTCGAGGCCAGCGGTGCCTGGACGCGGGACCCGGAGCTGCGTGCGGCGTTCGAGCAGGTTCCGCGGCACCTGTTCGTGCCGTACTACTACGTCACCTCGCCGGTCGGCGGCTACGAACGCCTGTGGGGCGAGGACCCCGACCCCGTACGCCGGGCGCGCTGGCTGCAGGGTGCCTACGCGGACGCCCCGCTCGCCACCCGCGTACGCGACGGAGAGCTCCTCTCGTCCAGCAGTCAGCCCTCCCTGATGGCGAAGATGCTGGACGAGCTTGATCTGCGCGACGGGGACTGCGACGTCCTGGAGATCGGCGCGGGCACCGGCTACAACGCCGCCCTGCTCGCCCACCGGCTCGGCGACGAGCACGTGACCACCGTCGATCTGGACCCGGAGATCACCGAGTCCGCGCGGCGGCATCTCACAGCCGCCGGGTACCACCCGGCCGTCGTCACCGGCGACGGCACCGCGGGGTGCCCCGAGCGTGCCCCGTACGACCGGATCATCGCGACCTGCACCCTGAACTCCGTGCCGCGCCCCTGGCTGACCCAGAGCCGCCCGGGCGCCCGCATCCTGGCCCCGCTGGCCACCGGCCTGATCGCGCTTACGGTGCGGGACGCCGAGCACGCCGAAGGCCGCTTCCTGCACACCCCCGCGTACTTCGTGCCGCTGCGGGGCGGCAGCCGAAGAGCCCCGCACGAGCAGCACCTCGGAGGGCTGCCGCGCGGGGCTCTGCAGAACGAGCGGTTCCGCTTCTTGCTGGAGCTGACCGAAGGCAGCCTCGACCCCTACGAGGCCCTCGCCCTGTGGCAGCGCGAGGACCGGCCGGTGCGCGAGCGCTTCGGGGTCACCGTCAGGGGGCCGCACGAGTGGGCCTGGCTCGACGACCCCGAAGGGCCGTACGCCTGGCCACTCGCCTAAGCCCTTCAAGCCTTCAAGCCTTCAAGCCTTCAAGCCCTCACGCCCTTAAGGCTCGCGCCTCAGCTGTGCCGGATCGTGATCGTCGTCCAGGCGCCCACGTGCACCCGGTCGCCGTCCTGGAGCGGCACGGGAACGAACGGCTGGATGGGCTCCTCGCCGTTGTTGACCGTGGTGCCGTTGGTCGAATTCTGGTCGACGACCGCCCAGGTGCCGTCCGGCTGCTGGACCAGGACCGCGTGCTGGTGCGATACGCCCGGGTCCTCCGGCGGCACCGAAAGATCGATGTCCGGGGTGTCTCCGGTCGAGTGCCGGCGGCGGCCGATGGTGATCTGGTTGCCGGCCAGCGGGCGCTGCTGCTCGGGCGAGTACGCGGGCAGGTTCAGGCCCGACGCCTCGGGACCGCTGCGGTGCATCATCGCCATGAAGTACTCGCGGTCGGGACCGATCGTCGCCGACCAGGAGACCGTGCCCGTGCCGGGCCCCGGCACGGCCTGGAAGCCCGGAGGGCTCTGCGGCGCCTGCGTCTGCTGCGGCGGCTGGCCCGGCTGCGGCTGCCGGACCCACTCGCCCTGCTCGGGAGCCTGCGGAGCGCCACCGGGAGCGCCGGGCCCCGGAGCGGCCGACGAGGGCGGTGAGATCACCCAGTCGTCGTCACCGCCACCGAAAGCCGGACCGCCAGGGCCGGGCTGACCCGGGCCAGGCTGATGCGGAGGCGGCGGAGTCCCCGTCTCCTGCGGGAACGCGGGCGGCGCCTGCTGCTGGAAGCCTTGTGGAGGCCCCGACTGCTCACCGCCGCTGTACGGCGGCGGCACCTGCCCGGGCGGGTTGCCATTGCCGTACGGCGAAGGCGGCGGAGGCGCCTGACCGGAAGACGGGTTGCCGTTGCCGAACGGCGGGATCGGCTCGGCGGGCCGGTTCATCTGCGAGGGCCGCGAGCCCTGGTACCCGAACGGGTCCTGGCCCGGCTGCGTGCCGTGAGGCTGCTGGGGCTGCTGAGGCTGCTGGAACTGCTGCGCCGGGTTCGACGCGGGCGGGTGCGGGGCGGCCGGGGTGTACGAGGTCGCCGTGTTCGTCAGGAAGTTCCAGCGGCACTCCTCGCAGAACGGCGCGTTCGCCTCGCGGGGCGTGCGGCACTGCGGGCAGAGCTGGGGCTCGGCGGGCTGGTCGGGCACGGCCGACAGATGCGGGCGGCCGGGGGCCTGCTGGGGGTAGCCGTATCCGGGGTCCTGGCCGGGGCCGGGGCTGGGCGGCGGATAGCCGTACCCAGGGTCCTGACCGGGTCCGGGCGGCGGCGGATAGCCGTATCCGGGAGCGGCCGGTGGCGGCGGCGGGGGCGGCGGTACGGCACCGGCCATGCGGTGACCGCAGACCTCGCACCAGTCGTCGGAACCCGACTGGTGTCCGTTCGGGCAGGTCGGCATGTCGGCGCTTCCCCCTCTCCTTCTCCGGCCCTGGGGCCGTACGTGCTGCTGTGGACCCACTGAATGAGTACCGATGAGTATGGGTGGTGCTTGCTACTTCTTCATGCTGCTACTTCTTCACGCGAACAGTCTTCGTGGACCGCGTCTCGAGTGTCATCTCGTCGGCCTCGGCAACCCTCGCTTTCAATCGAACAGTACCTGCCACGGCATCGACGACGTCGACCACCTTCGAAAGCAGCTTCGCGGTGTCCTCGTTGCCCGAGGCGCTCGCGAGCTGAACGGCACGGCCCAGTTTGGCCGTCGCTCCGTCCATATCTCCCGACTTGCGCGCATCCAGGCCCTGTTGGATCACTTGTGCCAGTTCCGCCTGGCCGGTGTAGTGCGCCACCTGCGGATTGATCGACGTCGAAGCGGACATGTCATCCGTCCACACGGCCCGTACGAGGCCCTGCGAGAGCGTCTGGGCGCTGCCGTCCGGCTGCGGCACGATCAGCGAGACGCGGGCCGCGAGCATCTCCTGGCCGAGCTCGGCGTTCGGCACCTCGACACAGATGTGGTAATCGCGGGACTCGTCGCCCCAGGACCCGGTGGGATAGTCGCCGGCGCGCGGTCCCGCCTCCGTGCGACGCCCGGTCAACTCCTCGACCGTCGGCGCCACTTGCTTGACGAACTTGATCTCCGCGCCCATCGGCGTCCACACCCGCAGGCTGACGTCGGCGACCTCCTTGCCCATCGCCGTCTCCATCATCTGTGTGAAGTCGGCGGACAGGCCCGAGGGGTCGGCGACGATGTCGGCGGTGCCGAGAAGCGCGGAGGCGATGCCGGTGACCTCCTTGACCTCCCAGTCGGTGCCGACACCGCGGGCGTCGCAGGTGAAGCGGCCCGCGCAGGCGTCGAGGGAGGCCTGCAGGTCCTCGGGTGACTCGTGTTCATTGCGGCCGTCCGTCAGGACGATTCCGTGCCGGATCGAGACGTCGGCCGAGGAGAGCAGCCGGTCGGCCAGGCGCAGCCAGGTGCCGATCGCCGTGCCGCCGCCCGCGCTGAGCTTGCGCAGGGCCTGCTTGGCCTGCCCCCGGGTCTGTGCGTCGGCGACGGCGAGGCGGCCGTTGCCCGGATAGACCTCTTTGGCGACATGGGTGCCGCCGATCACCGCGAAGTGGACTCCGTCACGTACGGCGTCGATCGCGGCGGACGTGGCGTCACGGGCGCCGCGCATCTTCGTCGGCGGGTAGTCCATCGATCCTGAACAGTCGACCATGATCGCCACAGCCGCGTCCGGGGTCTGCCCCGCCGAGTAGAGGTGCGGGGCGCTCACCGCGGACCCCACCGTGCCACCGCCGGTCGAGGTGACCGTGGCGATGGCGTTGACCTCGCGGCCGCCCTCCGGGAGGTACTCGTTCTGGTACACGTCGACCGAGAACTGCGGCACGTTCGACTTCGAGAAGTTGGCCATGAAATTTTGCTCCCCCTAAATGTTCCCACCGGCTTCCCCAAGCCGGTGGGTGACAAGTACGCGTTGTCGGCACCCGTTTCGAACGCGTGGTCGGCATCCGTCGCGGGGGCCTCCGCTAGGCGGATCCTGCCCCTTGCGGCACGACACGGAACGGCAGAATCGCCACTGTTACGTTGTCGTGGCCCCCGCCGTCCAGCGCGTGGCCGACCAGAACCTGGGCGCTGTGCAGCGGGCGCACGGCGGAATCGACCGGCACGGCCCGTGCCATCTCCTCCACCGCTTCCGCGTAGTTCCAGAGCCCGTCCGTGCATACCACCACTACACCCGCACGGTCCGGCTTGAAGGAAGCGGTGTGCGGCTCCAGTTCGTACGCGTCGGCGCCGAGCCAGCCCGTGATGGCGTGCGCGCGCTCGTCGGCATACGCCTCCGCCTCGTTCATCAGGCCCGCGGCCACCATCTGCGCGGCCCACGAGTCGTCCTCGGTGAGCCGGACGGTGGGACCGCTGCGGTCGTCGGGGACCCAGTAGGCGCGGCTGTCGCCGACCCAGCCGACGACCAGGAGGCCACCGGCGATGATCGAGCCGACGAGGGTGCACGCGGGCGCGTTCTGGTGCGGGGAGTGCTCCCTGGCCTGAGTGGGCTCCGCGGCAAGGGCGTTGACGGCGTCGGCCGCCGAGAGGATCGCGTCGTGCATCGCCTGCTGCGGGTGCGTACCGCGCGGCAGGGCGTCCAGGAGCGACTCGTTGGCCGCGCGTGACGCGGCGAGGGATGCCTCGTCGGGGCGGGTCGCGGACGAGACACCGTCGCAGACGATCGCGACGACGGCGGGGGAACCGTCCGGCAGTGCGGCCGACGAGATCGCGAACGCGTCCTCGTTGCGGTGGTGGCGCAGGCCCCGGTCGCTGACCGCGGCGACCGCGTCGAGCTCCTGCTCCATGTGGTCGCGCTCGCGGGGCTGGGCGTGCCCGCAGTTCTCGCAGTAGCCGTCGGGGTCGACGCGGCCCGAGCGGCACGCCACGCAGAGCTTGGTGCCCGCGGGTGGCGTGGGGTCGGAGAGAACCGTCCGGGGATCGGCGGGCTCGGCCTCCGGCGGGGCGCCGGGCGCGGGCAGCGGGTAATCGTCCGGCTCGGCGGGCCGCGTCACGGGGGCGTCCGTCCGTACGTCCCGTGCATCCCCCGCGTTCGGGGAGAGCTCGCCGCCCGACGACTCCGTGACCGGCAGGTCGGTGGGCAGGTGCGCGGGCACCGGCATGTCGGAGCTGTCCACGTCCGGGGCGATGGGCCACTGCGATGACGCGTCGGCTCGCGGCGCGGGCGACGAGCCGTTCATCGCGACGGTGGGGCGGTCGTCCGACCCGGCCGGCTGCGCCGACAGGTCGAACCCGCACGCGCCGCAGAACAGGTCACCCGATTCCAGCGGCTCCTGGCAGCCGGGGCACGTGGAACCCGTCCCGGCAGTCTGCTGGTGAATCTGCGACATCTTCACACCCACGTCCGAGGGCGGAAACGGTTGGCCCGCTCCACCAGTTCGATCCTTTCCTCGCCACCCTGTGCGAGCCGGGCAAGCGTTCGGTACGAGCGCTCCAGGCCGTAGCGGAGGCCGCGCTCGTCCAGATCGCTGCCGAGCAGCACGGTCCGCGAGCCGCCCGCCGGTGCAGCGGGTGCTGTCGGTGGAGCGGATGCGTGACCAGGGTGCCTACCGGAGAGTACCCAGTCCAGCGCGGTACCAAGGACCTCGGTGGAGAGTCGCTCGCGGCGCACCGCGTCGAGGCCGAAGCCCGCGAGGGCCTCCACCTGGCCTGCCGCAGCCGTCAGGTCGTCCAGGACGTCGAGGAAGGGGGCGCCGGGCGACGGCGCGGTGTCCAACGTCATACGGTGCCGCAGCCTGGCCCGCACCGCCGCGACGCGGGCCGCGGTGTAGTGGATCGAGGACTCGGGCACCGACTCCAGGGTGCGCACGGCGCCGCGCCGGTCGTCCGACGCGAGCTGTACGCGGGCCAGCCCGAACGCGGCGCTGACATAGCTGGGGTCGGTGGCCCACACGAGGCGGTAGTACTCGGCCGCGTTGTCCAGCTGCTCCAGGACCTCGGCGCAGACCCCGAGGGCCAGCTTGGGCGCGGGCTCGCCGGGGAACGCGTCGTACACGGCGTCGAAGGACAGGGCCGCGTTCTCGTGGTCACCGATCGCGAGGGAGGCGATGCCGCGGTACCAGACCACCCGCCAGTCGTCCGGATGCCGTATCTCCAGGTCGGCCAGCGCCTGCGCCGCGGGCTTGAGTTCACCCATCGCCAGGCGGGCGCGGAGTCCGCGCAGCTGGAGCTCCACGGAGTCGGTGGCCGCGGCGTCGAGGGCGGTGATCAGCTCGGCGGGTGCGGAGGCCATGAGCCCGGCGAGGAACCCGGCGTTCGGGTCGTTCGGGTCGACGCGCGGCACCGGAAGGGCGAGGGCCGTAGCGGGGGCGTCGAGAGAGCGGACGATCCGGGCGGGCGGAGCGGCCGGAGGCACCGGCGGCGCGATCGCCGGGGTGCCGTTGCCCTCACTCCGGCCATTTCCATTACCCGCCGCCAGTTCCGGGCGCCCCTTCCGCCGCCCCGTCGGCAGCACGCGTACCCCGAAGTGCGAGACGTCCCCGGTCAGCTCAGCGAACAGCTCCGTGTCCGTGACCTTCACCTCGGGCCCGAACAGCGTGGAGAGCGCGGGGCGCGGCCGGCCCGTCTGGAGGGCCACGACCTCCCTCAGGACGCCCGTGAGCTGCTCCGCCATCTCCTGCGCCGAGGCGAACCTGCGGGCCGGGTCGGGGTCGGTGGCGCGTACGAGGAGGCGGTAGAACGACTCGTACTTACGGAAGACCTCGATGTTGTCGGGGTCGGGCAGGGAGTCCACGAAGACGTTCGTGTACCCCTGGAAGTCGAAGGTGAGCACGGCCAGGGTGCGCGCGACCGTATAGAGGTCGGAGGCCACCGAGGGGCCGAGCTCGGCCACTTCGGGGCCTTGGTAGCCGACCGTGCCGTAGATCGCCGACTCGTCGTCGTCCATGCGGCGGACCGCGCCCATGTCGATCAGCTTGAGCTGGTCCTCGGTCTGGATCGCGTTGTCGACCTTGAAGTCGCAGTACAGGAGATTGCGGCTGTGCAGGTGCCCGAGGGCTTCGAGCGCCTCGATACCGAACGCGCAGGCCTGTTCGACCGGCAGCGGGTCGCGCTTGCCCTGCGGCGTACGGCGTTCGTTGGCGATCTCCTTGAGGGACTTGCCGCCGACGTACTCCATGACGATGTAGCCGTCCATGGAGCCCGTGCGCTGGTCGAGGTGCTCGACGAAGTTGTAGATGCGCACGATGTTGCTGTGCTCGATCTCGGCGAGGAAGCGGCGCTCGGAGATCGCGGCGGCCATGGCGTCCTGGTCGCCCGTGTCGAGCAGGCCCTTGAGGACCACCCAGCGGTCGGAGACCGCGCGGTCGACGGCGAGATAGACCCAGCCGAGCCCGCCGTGCGCCAGACAGCCCACGACTTCGTACTGACCGTGCACGATGTCGCCGGCGTCGAGCTTTGGCACGAACGAGTACGGGTGGCCGCACTTGGTGCAGAACCCCTCGGTGCGGCCGGGGCGCTCACCCCGGGCGCGGCCCACCGGAGCCCCGCAGTCGGAGCGCGAGCAGAATCGCTTCCGCTCCGGAACCTCGGGGTTCTCCTGCACCGCCTGGCGAGGATCGGGGCGCGGCACCTCGGGCACGAGGACCAGGCCCACGCCCAGCCTGCTGCGGGCCGACGAACTCGCCGCCGCGCCGGAGCTGCGCACCGACACCGACCGGGACGTCGAGGCGCCGGACAGTGAGCGCGAGAGGCGCCCCGACACCGACCTGCGTGAGGACTGGGAGCGCGCCGAGCGGGACGAGGAGCGCGAACTCGACCGGGAGCTGCTGCCCGAACCCTTTCCGCCGCCGGTGATGCCGGTCGGGGGAGAGGACACCATGCCCGTCGGTGAGACGACCGGGGCCAGGCCGCAGGTGTCGCAGTACAGCTCGCCGCCGCCCACGTCCTCGTAGGACCCTGTGCATCCGGGTCGCTGGCACTTCCGCTGCTCACTCATGCTTCCCCCCTCCGGTCGGTGGGGCCGCCCTGTTGCGGCACCCTCGGTGCAAGGACTTCGGCTGCCGCCTGCTGATAGCGCAGGACGGCCTGTTCGGCGACGCGCAGATCACAGGGCGCGCTCCACAGCATCCGGCGCGCCGCGTCGTACCGCTCGACGAGGAACGGGTCCTCCGCGTGGCCGAGCCGGGCGACCTTCGCCTTGTACGCGTCCAGGCGCCCGCGCAGCTCCGCACGGACCGCCAGGGGCTGCGTGACGGCGCTCAACGACTCGCGGGCCCGCAGGAGTTCGTCCTCGGCCTTCTCTTCGAGCGACTCCAGGAGCGGGGAAAGGCGGTGCCACTGGGCGTGTCTGCGGTAGTCGGACGCCATGGCCAGCTGCTCCTGCAGCGCGGTCGAGGGGCCGCTGACGGCGGGCACTTCGGACGCGGCGATCTTGGCGAGGACCTCGCCGCGCGCGGAACGTGCCTCGGCCAGGGTGCGGTCGGCGCGCGAGAGCACGTCACGCAGCCTGCCGAGCCGCAGCTCCGCGTCCTGCCGGACGGTGAGCACCGCGTCGATCTCGCGGCGCACGTCCTCAAGGGCGCGGGCCTCGCGGTCGTACCGCTCGGTGTGCGGGCGTCCGCCGCCGGGCGCCGAACTGCCCTTCGCGGGCTGCCAGAAGGCCAGCGGATCGGACACCACCTGCTCGCGCAGGAGCGTCAGCTCAGCCGTGATCCGCTCCAGGTCGTCGCCCGCTGGATGCTCACCAGGCCGGACTCCCACGGAGTGCGCGAGCTGGCGGGTGCGGTGCAGCTCGGCGGCCAGGAGGTCTATCCGGGCGGGCAGCGCTGACCAGACCGCGTCGGCGGCGACGACCATGTCGAGCGAGTGCGCGTACAGGTCGTTCATCCGTGAGACGAGCTCGATGAGGGTGAAGCGTTCGGTGAGCTTGGCAGGACCGGTGATCGAGGCCGACGGCGCGGGGGCGGCGCCGCCGGCGACGGTGATGCTCTCACCGCGCAGCAGCTCGGTCAGCTCCATCAGGTCGTCCCTGTTGGGCCATCGTCTGCGCACCCGCACGTCGTGCGCCGTGCGCAGGGCGGCGGCATACGCGTCGAAGTACGCCCAGAGAAGGGTGATCTGCTGCTCGGTGGACTGCCAGCGCTCCTGTGTGGTGCCGGTGAGACCGGCGCCTTCGAGGAGTCGGCGGCCCGCGTGATCCTGAAGGGCGAGGAGTGAGGTCTCGATCGCTTCGTGCTCGGCGTCGAGCCGCGCCAGCGCACGGTCCACCTCGTCCCGGTCCATCACAGGACCGGGGGGTCCCGCGACGCTCATCGATCACCTCTCCGCTCTGCGTTGCTGTTCACGTCCGGCTCAGTCGCTGTACTTCGGCGCGGGCGGACCCGCCGATTTGCCGAGGGCCGGCTTCAGCCAGTGGTCGTACGACTTCTGCCAGCCGCTCTTGCGATAGTCCTCCAGGACTTGGTTGACCCGCCGCACCAGGTCGTCGTCGCCGTTCTCCGGCTTCTTCATCGCCACGCCGTAGTACTCGGTGTTGAGCGGCGCGTCGCCCTTCAGCTCGACCGTCGGGTCCTGCGCGGCCTGGCTCGCGGCGAGCGCGCTGTCGGTCACGACGGCGTCGACTTCACCGAGCTGGAGCCTTACCAGGCAGTCGAGTTGGTTGGGGACCGTAGTACCGATGTCGGCACCCAGGCCCTTCTTCTTGAGCTCCCCCAGCTCGGTGAGTGCTGTGGAACCCTTCGCCGAGCAGACCTTCTTGCCGTCCAGTGTGTCGTTGAACCCGGTGATGTCCGAGGACTTGGGGGCGAGAACCTGCTGGCCGGTCTTGAAGTAGGCGGTGGAGAAGGAGACTTCATCCTCGCGCTTGCAGGTGATCGTCATCGTCCGCACGACCATGTCGACCTGCCCGGTCTGTATCGCCTTGACGCGCTGGTTGGTGGGGATGGCGCGGAAGAGCACGGCGTCGCGGTCGCCGAGGATGTCCTCGGCGATCTTGTGCGCGAGGTCGATGTCGAAGCCTTCGAGCGTCGCCGTCTTCTTGTTCGGGTCGCGATACCCCCAGCGGTAGCTGTTCTGGTCGACGCCGACGATGAGCTTCTTGACCTTGCGGTTGCGGATGGCCTCGATGGTCGGGCCATCCTTGTCGGCGGGCGACAGGCTCGCCTCCGGGGCCTCGCACTCCTCGGCGCGCGCGGGAGCCGCCTCGGCGGAACGCTGGAACGCACGGCTCGCACCGGCGTCCCCGCCCGACCCGGCCGCGTCGCCCGCCTCCGGCAGCACCAGGACGAGGGAGCCCGTGAGCGCGCAGGCCACCGCCATGGCGGCAGCTCCACCCCAGCCGCGCAGCCTCGCCAGTCCTCGCGTACGCATCGTCCGCTCGCCCCCTCTCACCTGTACTCCGACAGCCTGCGCCCGATGCCGAGCACGGCGCCGGCGGCTGCGAGCACCGCGAGCACGGCGGCGCCCTCCGGGAGCCCGGTCATCGCCCCCTTGCCGTCCTTGGCCGCCTGCTCGAACTCGCCCTGCTCGTGCTTCAGCGCGACATCGAGTGCCTCGTCGACATTGTCGAAGCACTCGCCGGTGGGCTTGTCCTTCTTGTCGCCGACGACCTTGGCGAGCGCGCCCTTGTAGTCACCCGCGTCGTCGCTGTCCCGCGCGGTCTTGTGACGGTCCTTCCAGACCGACACGTTGTCCGCGGCGGCCTTGACCGGGTTCCTGCCCGCGGCGTTGTCGGCGATGGCCGCGGCCTTGCCGAGCAGTCCGCTGTCGACGCTGCCGAGCTGCTTCATCTGCGCCTGGTAGTCGACGTCGAACTTGTCCTTGACCTCTTTGTCCGCGCCGACCTCGACGGTCTCCGCGCCGCGGCTGACCAGCGTGAGGTTCTCGTTGCTGCGGGCCTTGAGCGAGCTGATGCGGGCGTCGTTCAGGACGTTCAGGGACTTCACGCCGTGGTCGTACGAGTCGCTCAGCCCCGAGCGCGCGAAGGTGTGTCCGGCGACCAGCCAGAGCAGGACGACCGTGGAGGCGGTGGTCGCGGCGACCAGACCGTGGTTCAACACCCGGTTCGTGCGGAGGTAGTTGCGGCGCTGGGCCCAGAACAGGGCGCCGAGCGCGAGGACTCCGAGCGCGATGGCGAGCCACGGATACGGCTTCGCGTCGTCGTAGTCCGACTTCAGCCGCTCCTTCTCCACGGTGTAGAGCTCCTCGGCGGCCGGGAGCATCTGGGTCTGCATCTTGTCGTTGGCGTACCGCAGATAGGCGCCGCCCAGGGGGAGGCCCTGGCGGTTGCTCGCGCGGGCCCGCTCGATCAGGCCGGTGTACTCCGGGAGGAGCTTGTTCAGCTTGCTCACCGAGGCGGCGGCCGTCGATCCCGCGCCCGCGTTCGACGCGGCGTTGGCCAGCTTCTCGGATGCGCGGTCGATGTCGCGGTTGTACCGGTCGCGCACCGAGGCCGGTTCCTGGCCGCCCGCCAAGAATCCGCTTGAGGCGGCCGTGTTGGCGTCCGCGAGGGAGCGGTAGATGGCCGCCGCGTCGTCGCTCAGCGGCTGGCTTCGGGTCAGGACGCTGTTCGCGGCGTCCGAGCGGTCGGTCATCTGCCAGGTGGTGACCGCGCCGAACGCCACGACGAGCAGCGCGAGGACGGCGCCGATGATCCGCAGCCTGCCCGGCTCGGTCGTCGCCGCCGCGCGCAGCCGGTCGCGGCCTTCTATCCAGGCGGGGCGGCGGGGCGCCGCGCTCTGCACGGTCTCAGCGGGCGCCGCGGAGCCCGGTCCCGCCTGAGGCGGGACCGTGGGCCTCGTCGGCGCGGCCTGTCCCGGCGGCGCGGCACTGCCGTTCGGCGGGTGTGTCACCTCGGCCTCGACCTCCCCCTTGGTCATCGGACGCTCACTTCCGCCCGACGTGCTCGGTGCGGGAAGAAGTGCACGGCCGCAAGTATCGCCGCAGGGACTGACATCCGCACAGGCATTGACTCGATCTTGTGCTGATCATCGTGTCTGTATCACTGTGTCCGGATCCCCCTGTCCAGATCACGCGACCCCTCTGCCCGGATCACGCGAAGATCGCACACCGCCCCTGCCCTTGAATACGCGATTCAGTACGGTTCGGTTCCCTGCCGGGCCTATGAACTCCGCCGCGTCAGACTCCCACGCCACTCTCATGGTGCCCAGTCTCATAGTGCCCCCGCACGCGCGCGTGCACCCCGTTGGGCGCCCCGACCTGGTCGAGGCCGAGCAGCGCCGCGCCGAGCACGGGACGGGCGACGACCACCCGGGGCACCGCCTTGGGGGCCCGGTCGGCGAGCAACGCCCGGATGCGGTCGTCAAGTTGCGGGTGGCGGGCCGCGAGGACGCTGCCGCCGAGCAGGACCGGGGCCTCCTCGCCGAGCAGGCCGAGGCGGTCGAGAGCCACGGTCGACATGGCGACGACCTCGTCGGCCATCCGGTCCACCAGCGAGCGCGCCACCGCGTCGCCCGCCGCCGCCGTGGCGAAGAGCACCGGCGTCAGCTCGTGCCGCCGTACCGGAGCGATGCCACCCAGATGCAGCGCTTCTATCAGCGCGTACATGGAGGGCAGGCCGAAGTGCGCGGGCAGCGTCTCGCGCAGCGCGGTCGCGTCGCCGCGGCCGTCCTCGGCCCGCGCCGCGAACCAGAGCGCCTCCTCGGCGAGGGCGCCGCCCCCGCCCCAGTCGCCGGATATCCGGCCGATGGCGGGGAAGCGGGCGGTGCGCCCGTCGGGCAGCATGCCCACGCAGTTGATGCCCGCGCCGCACACCACGGCGACGCCCCGCGGCTCGGTGTCCTCCAGGAGACCGGCCCGCAGGATGGCGAAGGTGTCGTTGCGTACGTCGACAGAGGGACCCCACGCGCGGCGGCGCAGGGCGTCGGCCAACTCCCGCTCCTCCACCGGCAGATCGGCGTTGGCCAGACAGGCGGACACATGCCCGACGGAGTCGGCGCCCGCCTCGGCCAGGGCCCGCGTCACCGCCTCCTCCAGGATGTCCACCGCGGTCTCGACGCCGACCTGGGGCGGCTGGAACCCGCCGCCGCGTGCCGCGCCGACGACCGAGCCGTCGGCCGCGACCACCGCGACGTCGGTCTTGCTGTTGCCCGCGTCGATCGCGAGCACGCTCGTGCCTACGCCCACGCCAGGTGCTCCCGGTTGTGCGCGATGAGCCGGTCGGTGAGCTGCTCCGCGTACGTGTACTGGCCGACAAGGGGGTGGGCGAGCAGCGCCTTGAAGACACGCTCGCGTCCACCGTGCACCGCGGCCTGGAGGGCCAGGTCCTCGTACCCGGTGACGTTCGCGATGAGTCCGGCGTACAGCGGGTCCAGCTTCGGCACCGCGAGGGGCGTGGCGCCCGAGCCGTCCACCGAGGCCTGTACCTCGATGACGGCGTCGTCCGGCAGGAACGGCAGCGTGCCGTTGTTGACGGTGTTCACCACCTGGAAGGGGCTGCCGCCGTTGCCGAGCAGCGAGGCCGCGAGGTCGACGGCCGCCTCCGAGTAGAAGGCGCCGCCGCGCTTGCCGAGCAGGGCCGGCTTCTCGTCGAGCGTCGGGTCGCCGTACATCTTCAGGAGCTCGCGCTCCATCTCGGCCACTTCGGCGGCCCGCGACGGCTTGGTCTTCAGCTCTTCCACCACGGCGTCGTGCTGGTAGAAGTAGCGCAGGTAGTACGAGGGCACGACGCCGAGCCGGTCGACGATCTCGCGCGGCATGCGCAGATCCGCGGCGACCGCGTCCCCGTGCTCGGCGAGCAGCTTGGGCAGGATGTCGTCGCCGTCAGGCCCCCCGAGACGTACGCCCGTCTCCCACGTCAGGTGGTTGAGCCCCACGTGATCGAGGTGGACGTCGCCCGGGGCGACGTCGAGCAGCTTCGCGAACTTGCGCTGGAAGCCGATCGCCACGTTGCACAGGCCGACGGCCTTGTGGCCCGCCTGGAGCAGCGCCCGCGTGACGATGCCCACCGGGTTGGTGAAGTCGATGATCCAGGCGTCCGGGTTGGTGCGCCGTACGCGCTCGGCGATGTCGAGGACGACGGGCACGGTGCGCAGGGCCTTCGCGAGGCCGCCCGCCCCCGTGGTCTCCTGGCCGACGCAGCCGCACTCCAGGGGCCACGTCTCGTCCTGGTTGCGGGCCGCCTGTCCGCCGACGCGCAGCTGGAGCAGGACCGCGTCGGCGTCCGCGACGCCCGCGTCCACGTCGGACGTGGTGACGATGCGGCCGGGGTGCCCCTGCTTGGCGAAGATGCGCCGGGCGAGGCCGCCCACCAGCTCAAGACGGTCGGCTGCCGGGTCCACGAGGACCAGTTCCTCGATCGGCAGGGAGTCCCTCAACCGTGCGAATCCGTCGATCAGTTCAGGTGTGTAGGTCGACCCTCCGCCGACCACTGCGAGCTTCATATCGGTTCTCAGCCCTTTACTCCGGTGAGGGTGACGCCTTCTACGAAGGCCTTCTGTGCGAAGAAGAAGATGATGATGACGGGCGCCATGACGAGCAGGGTCGCCGCCATGGTCATGTTCCAGTTCACGGCGTGGGCGCTCTTGAACGACTCGAGGCCGTAACTCAGCGTCCAGGCGCCGGGGTTCTGGGCGGCGTAGATCTGCGGCCCGAAGTAGTCGTTCCAGCAGTAGAAGAACTGGAAGAGCGCGATGGCGGTGATGCCGGGCTTGGCCATCGGCACCACGATCTTGATCATGGTACGGAACTCGCTGCAGCCGTCGACCTTCGCGGACTCGATGTACTCCTTGGGGATGGTGAGGAGGAACTGCCTCAGCAGGAAGATCGAGTACGCGTCACCGAACGCCATCGGGATGATCAGCGGCCACAGGGTGCCCGACAGATGGAACTGCTGAGCCCACACCAGGTACATCGGGATCACGATGACCTGCGGCGGCAGCATCATCGTCGAGATGACGAGCAGCATCGCCGTACGGCGCCCGCGGAAGCGGAACTTGGCCAGCGCGTACGCCACGGGGATCGCCGAGCAGACGGTGAAGAGGGTGCCGAGCCCCGCGTACATCAGCGAGTTGCGCCACCAGTCGAGGAAGCCCGGTGTCTCGAACACGGTCTTGTAGTTCGACCAGTGCCAGGAGTCGGGCCACAGGTCGCCGCTCATCGCCTGCGAGTCGCTCATCACCGACGTCAGGAAGACGAAGACGAACGGCAGGATGAAGAGCAGCGCGACGCCTATCGCCACGCTGTGCACGGCGATCCAGTGCAGGATCCGCTTGCGGCGGGCGCGGGCGGCGGCGGGGCCTCTGGTCGGGACGGTGCGTTCGGGCGCCGAAGCGGGCGCGCTGAGAGTCGTGGAAGTCATCGAAGTCCTCAGTCCTCCGCCGCGAGCAGCCCGGAGCGCTTGCGCATCAGGAGCAGCGTGACGGCCATGGCGATGGCGAAGAGCACGAGCGAGAGCACGCACGCGGCACCGGTGTTGAAGTTCTGGAAGCCCATTTGGTAGACGAGCTGGGGGACCGTGAGGGTCGAGTGGTCCGGATAGCCGGGCTGGATCACCGATCCCGGGCCGATGTTGACGCCGGACGCGACTTTCCCCGCGACCAGGGCCTGCGTGTAGTACTGCATGGTCTGTACGACGCCGGTGACCACCGCGAACATCACGATCGGCGTGATCGCGGGCCAGGTCACGTAGCGGAACTTGGCGAACGCTCCGGCGCCGTCGAGGTCCGCGGCCTCGTACTGCTCCTTCGGTACGTCGAGCAGCGACGCCATGAAGATGACCATAAGATCGCCGATGCCCCAAAGGGACAACAGCACCAGCGAGGGCTTGGCGGTGTCCGGGTCGTTGAACCAGTTGGGCCCCGAGATCCCGACCGTGTCGAGGATCTCGTTCACCGGGCCCGTGCCCGGGTTGAGCAGGAAGACGAAGGCGACGGTGGCGGCCACCGGCGGGGCGAGGTACGGGAGATAGAAGGCGGTGCGGAAGAATCCGGCGCCCGTCTTGATCTTCGTGATGAGCAGCCCGAGCGAGAGCCCGAAGACGACGCGCACCGCCACCATGATCACGACCAGCCACAGCGTGTTCCACAGGGCCGGGCCGAACAGGGGCATCTGCTCGAACACGTACTTCCAGTTCCGCAGGCCCACGAAGGTGGGCTCCTTGATCTGGTTGTAGTGCATGAACGAGAAGTAGACGGTGGCGATCAGCGGATACGCGAAGAAGACGCTGAAGCCGACGAGCCAGGGGGAGAGGAAGCCGAGCGTACGCAGTCTGCGGCGCGCGGGGTTGGAGAGGGAGATTGCCATGGCGGGGTCCTCAGCTCTTCGACTGGAGGGTGTCGGCGTCGATCTGCTCGTCGAGCTTCTTCAGGCGCTCGCGCAGGTCGGGGACGCGCCCGGCCTCGACGCCGTACGCGAAGTCCTGGAGCGAGACGACGTAGGCGCCGCCGTTCACGGAGGCCGGCAGGGCCTTGCTGTGCTTGTTCTCCAGGATGTCGAAGAAGGTCCGGAAGGTCGGATCGGCGTCCAGGTCGGGCGACTTGAGCGCCGCGAACGTGGAGGGCACGTTGTGGATGGCGTTCGCGAAGTTCACGACCTGCTTGGTGTCGGCGGTCAGGAACCGCACCAGCTCCCACGCGGCGTTCTGGTGCTTGCTGCTGTGTGCGATCCCCGCGACGGTGCCGGTGATGAAACCGCGCCCGTACGTGTCGGCCTGGTCGTCGGGGACGGGCAGCGGCGCCACACCCCAGTTGAACTTCGCCTTCGCCTCGTCCAGCATCAGGCCGCGCCACTCACCGTCGAGGTGCATGGCGACCTTGCCGGTCAGGAAGGCGTTCTGGTTGGACATCTCGTCGCCGAAGGTCAGCCGGAACCGCTCCAGGTCATTGAATCCGCCCTGTGCCGCAGCGAGTTGGCCTGCGGTCTTGAAGAACTTGTACGTCTTCGGGTCGTCGGCGAGGGTCGCGTCGCCCTTGGCGTCGAAGTACTGGGGGCCCCACTGGGCGAAGAGGCGGTCAGGACTGTTCTGGTAGAAGCGGAAGTTGGGCATGTACCCGACCCGCTTGTACGAGTTCTTGCCGCTGCGCACGGTCAGCTTCTTGGAGACCTTCTCGAACTCGGACATCGTGCGCGGCGGACGCTTGATGCCCGCCTCCTTGTAGGCGTCCTTGTTGTAGTACATCCCGAAGGCGTCCGCGAGCAGCGGCAGGGCGCACTGGCTGCCCCGGTAACTCGTGTAGTCGAGCAGCGTCTTGGGGAAGGTCTTGCGCTTGTCGAGGCCGGTCTTCTTCATGAACGGATCGAGGTCCGCCCACATCCCGGAGTCGCAGTACTGGCCCACGTTGTTGGTGGTGAAGGAGGAAACGACGTCAGGGGCCTTGTCGCCGCCCGCCCGCAGGGCCTGGTTCACGGTCTCGTCGGAGACGTTCCCGGTGGCCTGCACCTTGATGTTCGGGTGCAGCTTCTCGAAGCGGTCGATGCTGTCGTTGACGGCCTTGACCTCGCCGGGCGTCGACCAGCCGTGCCAGAACTTCAGGGTGACCGGCTCGGTCGGGTCGTCGTTCGCACTGCCGACGCTCGGATTGGCGCAGCCGGAGAGCAAGAGACCGGCTGCGGCGAGCGCCGCGGACGCGCAGGTGGGCATGCGCCATCGCGGCATGGCGGACTTCCTTTACGGGGGAGGGAGTTGACGAGCAGGGAGTGGTACGGCGAGGGGGTGCTTCAGGCCGTGTCGAAGACCTGGTCGCGGGCCTGGGTGAGGGCCGAGCGCAGGGCGCCGGTGAGGATCGGGTCGCCGTCGAGTTCGCTGATGCGGATCTGCGGGCGCGGCAGTGCGAGGCCGGTCAGCTCCTCCTCGACCTTGACGCGCAGCTTGTCGCCGCCCGCCTGGGCCACCGATCCTGAGAGCACGACGAGTTCGGGGTCGACGACGGCGACGACCGCGGCGATGCCGGTGGCGAGGCGGCGTGCGACCTCGCCGAGCACGGTGTCGTCGGCGAAGGCGTCCGCCAACGTGGCCGCGCCGCCCGCGAGTTGCTTGACGACCGGCGCGGAGACGAGGCTCTGGAAGCCGCCGCCCCCGTCAGGGCCGCGCGTCGCCTCGGGGCCGCCGTGCGCCAGGGGAGCGCCGGGCAGCGGCATGTAGCCGATCTCGCCCGCGCCGCCGGTCGCGCCGCGCAGCAGGGTGCCGCCGAGCACGATGGCGGCACCGACGCCGTCGTCGAGCCAGGTGAGCACGTAGTTGTCGTTGTCCTGGGCGGCGCCCTCGTACTGCTCGGCGACGGCGGCCAGGTTCACGTCGTTCTCGATGTCGACGGGCGTGCCGAGGACGGCGGCGAGATCGTCGCGCAGCGTCCGCGAGTGCCAGCCCGGCAGATGCGGGGCGTACCGCAGCTCACCGGTGTGCGGGTCGATCGCGCCGGGTGTGCCGATCACCGCGGCCCGCAGGTCGTCGTGGCCGAGTCCCGCTTGGCGCAGCGCCTCGTCGACGGCCTCGGCGACCAGTTGCGCCGTGCGGTGACGCACATCCTCGGCCACGGCTTCCGCCTCGACGCGCGCCTGCCCGATGACGGTGCCGGTGATGTCGGCGACGAGCGCGGTGATCCCCGTGGGGTCGGCGGACAGCGCGGCGACATGTGCGGCGCCCGGGTCGATCTCGTACAGCAGGGCGTTGGGGCCAGGGCGCCCGCTGAGGCTGCCGGTGGTGTGTACGAGGCCGGCGGCTTCGAGGCGCCCGAGCAGCTGCGAGGTGGTGGGCTTGGAGAGCCCGGTCAGCTCACCGATGCGGGTGCGGGTGAGCGGCCCGTGCGCGACAAGCAGGTCGAGCACCGCCCGGTCGTTCATGGCGCGCAGGACGCTCGGCGTGCCCGGGGTCCCCGGAGTGCTGCTTGCTGCTGCCATGACGACACCTGCCTATCGGCTGCCCGAAGGTTAGCGGCCGTGCGCAGGTCGGCGCTTGCCCGCTAACTGTTAGGAAACTTTCCAATTCGTGAGGACCGTACGGCTGGCGTGAATGAGGCGTCAATAGCGCACGCCCCCGCGGCAACCAAGTCGTTACCTGGTGGGGGCCGGTGTTGCACGGAGTGCTCGCGCCCTGCCCGGAGCCGGGACCCCCGTGGCCGTCGGGCCGCAGGTCTTGTCCGACTGGATTCCTATTAATCCCAACGGGTGGCTCGAATTCAGATTGTCGGCCGCGGGCCACAAGAATGACGACCCTCACGGCTGTTGGAGGTCTGGTGTCCCGCTCCGCCTCATCCCCACCGAACATGACCACCCTGGGGTGTTCCCTCTTCGCGACCCGTTGGCTCCAAGCGCCCCTGTATTTCGGCCTGGTGGCCGCTCAGGGCGTGTACGTCTACAAGTTCTTCAACGAGCTGTGGCACCTCATCCACCACGTCGTCAGCGGACACGCGGACGAGACGCACGTCATGCTCGCCGTCCTGAAGCTCGTCGATGTGGTGATGATCGCCAATCTGCTGATCATGGTGATCGTCGGCGGATACGAGACCTTCGTCTCGCGGATCGGTCTCCAGGGCCACCGGGATCAGCCCGAGTGGCTGTCGCACGTGAACTCCAACGTGCTGAAGGTCAAGCTGGCCACGGCCATCGTGGGGATCTCGTCGGTGCATCTGCTCCAGATGTTCGTCGACGTCCACCACACGCCCCGGCACGACCTTCTCTGGGGCACGGTCATCCACATGGCGTTCATCGCCTCGGCGGCCATCCTCGCCTACATGTCCGGGCCCATGGCGGCGCAGGAGGCGAGGGTGCGGGGCGTGCTGCACCGGGAAGAGGACTCGCGGGCCGTGGTCATCCCGGCCCAGCGGGACGGCGGGGATGCGGCGGAGCCGTACGCGGGTGCGGGTACGGGTGCGGGTACGGGTGCGGAGGAGCGCATCGAGGCCGCCGGGTTCCCTGCCAGGAAGGTCCTGGAGATGTTCGACGAAGGGCGTCTGCGGGCGCCCGAACCGCATGTGATCACCCGGCTCGGCAAGGTCGACTTCGTCACGCGCAAGGCGAACGTGGTGCTGCTCGGTGCGCCCGGCACGGGCAAGACGCACCTGGCGGTAGCCCTGGGCGCACGGGCCTGCCAGGCCGGACACCAGGTGCTGTTCGCGACAGCCGCCGAGTGGGGCGCACGGCTCGCGGACGCCAAGGCCGCAGGCCGGCTGCGCAAGGAACTTGCCCGGTTGGACGCGTATCCCCTGCTCGTCGTGGACGAGATCGGCTACGTGCCCTTCGACTCCGAGGTCGCCCACCTCCTCTTCCAGCTCGTCTCGCACCGCTACGAGCGGGCGTCGCTGATCGTCACCAGCAACTTGGCCCTTGGACGCTGGGGCGAGGTGTTCGGCGACGGCGCGGCAGCTTCCGCGATGGTGGACCGCCTGGCCCACCATGCGGAGGTCGTCGCCCTCGACGCCGACAGCTATCGCACGCGTCGCCCGGCGATGGTTCCGGGGGCGACCGTGTTCGCGGAGTGAGGGGAGTGAGGGGAGTAAGAGGAGCGAGGCGCCGGGATTCCGGGCGCCCCGCTCACCTGCGTACGTACCGCTACTTCGCCAGGTTCGGCGGCGGTGCTATCGGGGAGGCAGCGAGGGACTGGGGGGAGGTCGCGGACGCGTAGGCCGAAGGGGCCGCGACGCCTGCCGACGTGTCGGCCGCCTCCTCCGTCGCCTGGAGCGGGAGGCCGCCCACGATGCGGATGCCCGCAGCGTCGAAGGCCCGCTTGATGCGCCAGCGCAGCTCGCGCTCCACGCCGAGGGCGTTGCCCGGCATCGTCTTCGCGGAGACCCTCACGACCATCGAGTCGAGCAGCACGCTGTCCAGGCCGAGGACCTCGACCGGGCCCCAGAGGCGCTCGTTCCACGGCTCGTCCTTCGCCATGGACTCGCCGACCTCGAGCAGCTTCGCCTGCACCTTGTCCAGATCCTCGTCCGGGCGGACGGTGACGTCGACGCCCGCCGTGGACCAGCCCTGGCTGAGGTTGCCGATGCGCTTGACCTCGCCGTTGCGGACGTACCAGATCTCGCCCGCGTCGCCGCGCAGCTTGGTGACCCGCAGGCCGACCTCGATGACCTCGCCCGACGCGACACCCGCGTCGATCGAGTCGCCGACGCCGTACTGGTCCTCAAGGATCATGAAGACGCCGGAGAGGAAGTCCGTGACCAGGTTGCGGGCACCGAAACCGATCGCCACACCCGCGACACCCGCCGACGCGAGCAGCGGGGCGAGGTTGATCTGGAATGTGCCCAAAATCATCAGCGCGGCCGTGCCCAGGATCAGGAACGACGCCACCGAACGGAGCACCGAACCGATGGCCTGCGAGCGCTGGCGGCGCCGCTCCACGTTCACCAGGAGACCGCCGAGCGCCGAGCCGTTCATGGACTGGGCCGTGCGGTTCATGCGCTCGATGAGCTTGGTGATGGAGCGCCGGATGACCACGCGAAGGACGACGGCGACAGCGACGATCAGCAGGATGCGGAGCCCGATGCCCAGCCACGCCGACCAGTTCTGCTCGACCCAGCTCGCGGCGTTCGTCGCGCTCTCCTGGGCATCTTCCAAGGTCGGGGACTTCGGCGTCGTCTTGTCGTCCGGGTCCGTTCCGGCTGCTGACAGGACGGACAGGAACACGGCAGGTACCTCCAGGCATAGCGGCCTGCCCAGGAGATGCACCGGGCAGAGACACCACACTAACGGGGCATTGTGTGTGGATCGTTGTGATGTTCGAGGGAGAGACAGTGCTCACTTGGGGAAGATGAGGGTGTTGTACATCTGTGGTCGAAAACACTCCGAGCCCGTTACCGGCACATGGTGGCGCTTGGACCAGGCATGAGGGGAGACTGGCTACAGATCGTCCCGGCGCGAGCCACGCGCCGCCGGCGTAATAGGAGGCATCCGTGCCGCACGTCCTGGTCCTCAATGCGTCGTACGAGCCTCTAGGCGTCGTACCGCTCCGCCGCGCGCTCGTCCTCGTCCTGGAGAACAAGGCTCTCTGCCTCGAGGAATCCGGCGCCTTCATGCACAGCGCAACGCGCACTGTCCCCGCACCCAGCGTGGTCCGCCTCAAGCGGTTCGTCCGGGTCCCCTACCGGGGGCCCGTTCCTCTGACCAGGCGGGCGCTCTTCGCCCGCGACGGCGGTCGGTGCATGTACTGCGGTGGCGTCGCAACCAGCGTCGACCACGTCATTCCGAAGAGCCGTGGCGGTCAGCACGCCTGGGAGAACGTGGTGGCGTCCTGCCGCCGCTGCAACCACACCAAGGCGGACCGTCACCTACTGGAGCTGGGGTGGCGCCTGCGTCACAAGCCCGCGCCGCCCTCTGGGCTCGCGTGGCGCATCATCGGGACCGGGCATAGGGATCCGCGCTGGCTGCCGTACTTGCAGCCGTTCGGCGCGGACGACGCGATGGCCCGGATCGATGGCATTTCTGCCTGAGAGATCCGGGCTTTTACGTGTGGCCGGAGCGTCGGCGTCTGCACCGCTCCGGTCACACGTCATGAGCCGTTGCCCGACAGCAGTACGTCGCGGCCGTACGCCCTCAGCAGGACCTGCGCCCGCGGGTGGGCGGCGAGCGTGCGCACGGAGAGCGGGCTGCCGGTGCCGAGCGCGTCGGCCAGGAACGGGCGGGGAGACCAGCGGGCCGGGTTGGCGACGATCAGAGTGAGATGGCCTCGATAGCGCCGCATCAGGTGTTCGTACCGGCGGCGGAACTCCGCCACCGGTGGGACCTGGTCCGACCGGTCCGGTTCCAGGACCACGACGATGTGCCTGGCCGGGGCCGGCTCGATCAAATCGAACAGCGAGACGAACGGCAGGCCGCCCCGGCCGGAGGCCCGGTCACGGGGGTCGTCGGCGTCCAGCACACCCGTGTCCAGGACACCCGCGTAGTGGACGAGCAGCAGCTCGCTCGTGTCGCGGACGGCTTCGTGGAGCCTGTACGAGCTGTCCGGGAAGGCGGTGTCGAGCGCGACGACACGGCCGGGTTCGGTGCGGAAGAAGCTGTCGGGCCAGCGGGTCAGGGAGTCCCGGACGGCCAGCATGGCGGGAGGGAGAGGGGGAGGGGGAGACAGGGTAGGAGGGGGAGGCCAGGACGAGCGCGGTCCGCCTCCCGTCCGGTCGTACCGCTCCCGCTCGGACCACTCACGCTCACGGCGCTCCCGCTCGTACGGATCGTCCTCGTGACCGGGCCGGTGACGATAGGCGTCCGGCCAGCCGACGTCGCCCTCGTACAGCAGAACGGCCAACGAGCGGCGCGCATCCGGCCGGTGCGCCAGTAGTCGCATGTCGCCCCCCCCCGATGAGGCCTCGCCTCCATCATCTCGCGCCCGACCGCCCAACTGGCAAGCAAGGCAAGCGACTTGCTGATACTCGGGGGCGCCAGCTTACGAAGGGTCAGCCACCGCGTACGCCTCCACCGACCAGAGGGAGTAGCCGAAGCGCGTGGCCCGCTTGTCCCCCTGTACCCGGACGTAGCGGGTGTCGCGGGCGTCCATGCGGACCGCCTCGCGGCCGCCCTTGCCGTCCTTCACGGTCGCCGCCGTGCGCCAGGTCCTGCCGTCGGCGGACGTCTGTACGCGGTAGCCCGCCGCGTACGCGTCCTGCCAGCGCAGGACGACCTGACCGAGCCTGATCGGCTCCGCGAGCTCCGTCTGCCACCAGGCGCCGTCCTCGTACCGCGAGGACCAACGGGTCCTGGGGTCACCGTCGTTGGCGCCGGACGCCGGGAAGTCCTTCGTCTCGTCGCCCGATGACGACGCCTTCGCGCCGCGCGCCAGGTCGGGTCCTTCGGTGCGCGGGTAGGCGCGGACCGAGACCGTCCTGGTCCGGCCGTCGAAGGTGAGCGGGATCTCGTACGTTCCCGCGCGCGTGCCCGCCGGGACGGTGACGTCGACGGGGACGTCCACCTGCGTGCCGCGCGGCAGCGTCGACTTCTCCGGGGTGCGCACCTCGATGCCCCTGGGGGTCTTCGCCGTGACCTTGCCCTGGACGTCGCCGGGGCGCAGCGACGTCAGCTTCGCCGTGACCCGCTGTGGGCCGCCGCCGATCTCCACGTCGGCCTCGGCGCGGTCCAGGGAGAGGCGGGCGTCGGGGGAGTCGGCGTACCAGGGGACCACGTGGCGGACCGTGCCCGCGGTGACCGTGACGCGGACGGCGTCGGCGCGAAGGCCCCTCATCCTGGGCTCGGCCTCGGTGAAGCCCGTGTCGGACAGGACTCCGACGCGGCGCCAGCCATCGCCGGGGACGTGGGCCTCGACGCTGCCCTTGGTGCCGGGGTCGGTCAGCGCGGTCACCGCCGTGAGGGGGCGGGCGCGGGGGACACGGAGCGTCGCCCGGTCGGACGCCTGCTCGCTGTCGAGCCCCACCCATGCCTCGTACGCCTTCTGCGACCGCGAGAGGAAGGGGGCCAGGACGCCCTTGCCGACAGTGACCTGACCGGCGGCCTTCAGCTCCTTCTGGAGTCCGGTCAAGGTGCGCGAGGCGCGCCAGGCGGTCGCGCCGTCGCCGGTGGACTGCGCGCGCAGCATGTCGACCGCCGTCTCGCCCGCTTCCCCGTAGCGGGCCAACTGCTCGACCCAGGGCCGTACTTCGCTGTAGAGCCCGCTTTCGCTGTCGGCGAGTCGCTGCGGCGCTTCCTTCATGACGGTGAAGGCGTCCCGCAGGGCCTGCCCGGACTTCTTGATGCGGGCGGTGTCCGTCGTCGTACGCGCGCGCCAGAAGTCGTCCATGAGCGGGCGCACATACGCCGATTCGTCGGCGCCGAGCACGGACGACGCGTCATTGCCCGCGAGGGCCCGCAGCGCGCCCCGCGTCTTCTTGTCGCCGCCCGCGAGGTCGTCGATCGCGGCGAGCCAGGACTCGTGCGGGCGGTAGGCGCGGGGGTTCCAGGCGTAGTCGGCCGCGGTGAACAGCGGGATGCGGGACGCGGACGGCTGCTCCATGGCGTTGCCGAGCAGCGCCGCGGAGCCGGTGGCCACGGCGGGCTCGCGGCCGGTGTAGGGGCCGAGGAAGACGCGGTCCTGCGCGTAGTCGTTGACGGGGTAGTTGTCCATCGTCACGAGTGGGTGAGCGCCGAACGCCTCGCGGGCGCCCGTGAGTTCTCGCCCGGTGATGGTCCTGGGGACCACGCCGACGCCGGTCCACGCCACCTCGATGCCGTGGTCGAGGCGGTCCGCGATGGCGTCGCGGTACTCGGTCGAGCCGTTCTGGTAGTACTCCGTGGGCATCAGCGAGAGCGGCTTCGCGTCCGGGTGGCGCTCGGCGAGGTGCGCGGAGACGGCGTCGGCGACGCGGGACTGCGCCTTCGCGGCGGCCTCGGGGCCCGAACCGAAGGCGTCGGCGTCCGCCTCGCAGTGCCACTCGCTGTAGCTGACGTCCTGGAACTGCAGCTGGAAGGCGCGCACGCCCAGGGCCCACATCGCGTCGATCTTGCGGTTCAGGGCCTTGATGTCCTTCTCGGACGACATGCACATGGCCTGGCCGGGGGCGACGGCCCAGGCGAGCGTCACGTGGTTGCGCTTCGCCCGCTCGGCGAGGGCGCGGAAGTCGGCGCGCTGGCCCGCGGGGTACGGCTCGCGCCAGCGTGCCTGGCGGTACAGGTCGTCGCCGGGGGCGTAGAGATAGCGGTTCTGCTTCGTGCGGCCCATGAAGTCCAGCTGCTTCAGGCGCTGTTCGCGGGTCCACGGGGTGCCGTAGAAGCCCTCCGTCATGCCGCGGACCGCGGTGCCCGGCCAGTCGCGGATCTGGACTCCGGGGACGGTCTTCCGGGCGCCGCCGGCGCTCTCACTGCTCTTGGTGACCAGCTGGCGCAGGGTCTGTACGCCGTGGAAGAGGCCGTCGTCACCCACGCCCGCGAGGGCGATGGTGTCCTGGCCGCCGATCCGGCCCACCGCGAGGCGGTAGCCGCCGGACGGGAGGTCGCGTCGGTCGCGGGCGCCGAGGGTGCGCAGCGCTTCGTCGGCGCGCGCGCCTCCGGCACGGACGACGAGGTTCCCGCTGCCCGCGGGGAGCTGGTCACCGTCCTCGACCTCGGTGATCCTGCGGGCGCCCGCGTCATGCAGGAGGGCGCGCAGGACGTCCATGGCGTACGGGTCCGGGGCCCGGCCCGTGACCAGGACGACCTCGTCGGTGACGGTGACCGGAGTCCCTGCCGTGCTCATCGCCTGGGGGCGGGGCCAGACCGGGGGGAGGGCGCCGTCGGTCTCCCGGCCGTCGCTCTCCTGATCGCCCTCGCGGTCGTCGTCCGCGGAAGTGGCCGGGGGGCCGGGCTTTCCGGGGAGGCCGGGGGCGGCGACAGCGCCGGGGGCGCCGCCGAGTGCGCCTGCGATGACGGCGACGGCGACGGCCGTCGCGCCCTTCCTGCGCCGCAGCTGCACGGCACTCTCCTCGTGTCCCTCGTCCTGGGGCCTGGTGATCACGTTTGGTGCATGATTCGTCTCAGTGAGTGACAGAGCCCATCACTCGCGTGGCGCGGGTGTCAACGGGCGTGGGCGTTGTGGGGGTTTTCTTCCGAGTGGCGGTGTCGCCTGGCAGCGCCGGGTGATGCTCCCGGGGCAGGAGGGGGCGGAACAGGGAAAAAGGAAGATCTTGCGTCTATGCCCCTGCTCCGGGAAACGAATGTGAGTACGCGCACGTTCATACAACGGATATGTCTGCGATCGCGCTTACGGGGTAGGGCTGCTGCCGAAGACCCGTCCCGCCCCCTGACAAGGAGCCCTACGTGCCCGCTTCCACGATGCTTCTCTCCGCTCTCTCCAAACAGGTCTCCGGTCCTGACTCCGGACTCGACGGCTCCTGCTCCTGCGGCTGCCTCGAGCCGCCCCTGACCAGCGAGCCCCCGCTCGCCGATGCCGCACCCCTGACCAGCGAGCCCCCGCTCGCCGACGCCGCCCCGCTGACCAGCGAGCCGACCTCCACCGGCACCGCGTCGGGCCTGGACTACATGGGGGTCTAGATGGCCCCAACCGGAGCTACCGGTCCCACCGGCCCCACTGAGCCCGCCGGACTGACCGGATCCACTGGACCCATCGGACTTTCCCGCCTTGCCGCCCTGTATGGCGTGGCGACTTCTTACTCCCCGTCACCGGACCTGACCGTCCCGGCCACCGACGCCGCGGTGATCGCGGCCCTGGCCGCCCTCGACGTGGACGCGAGCACACCCGAGGCGGTGCGCCGCGCCCTCACGGCCCGTGAGACGGAGTCGAGCGCTCGGTTGCTGCCGCCGACGGTGGTGGTGTGGCAGGGCGGCTCTCCCGCAGCCCCACCCTGGTCAGGCCTGCCACCGGGCACGAGGCTGTCCGTGGAGACGGAGCAGGGGGAGCGGCTGGAGTGGGAGATGCCGGGGGTGGGAGGGGGATTCCCGGGGACGGACCCGTCGGGCATGGGCCCGGCAGGCGCGGACGCCCCGAACAGCGACCCCTTGAACACGGACCCCCTGAGCCCAGATCCTCAGATGCCGGGTAATCAGGTGGCCGGGTGGGAGACATCGCCGCGAAGCGGCGTAAAGAAGGCCGAGCCCCACTCCCAGCCGCAGCCCCAGCCACAGCTTCAAGCGGCGGCGCTGCCGCTGGGTGTGCACCGGATCCGGGCCGAGACCCCGGACGCCCACACGGCCACCGCCCACCTCGTCGTCGCCCCGGACCACTTGCCGCCCCCGCGCGAGAACACGTACGGAATACTCGTCCAGCTCTACTCCCTCCTCTCCAGCCGCTCCTGGGGCATGGGCGACCTCGGTGACCTCGCCGAGCTGGCCGCCTGGTCCGGGCGGACGCTGGATGCGGGATTCGTGCAGGTCAACCCGTTGCACGGGGCGGTGCCGAAACCGCCGGACGGGTCGTCCGACCCCTCTCCCTACCGCCCTTCGTCGCGCCGCTTCCCCGACCCCGTCCATCTCCGGATCGAGGACATTCCCGAGTACGCCCATCTGGAAGGCGAGGCCCGCGACCAGGCCGCCGACCTCACGCGCCGAGCCGCCGCACTGCGCGAGTCCGTACTCCAGCAGGGGCAGTTGATCGACCGCGACGCGGTCTGGGCGCTCAAGCTCGAGGCCCTGGAGCTGATCCGCGAGGTCCCGCTCGGCCCCGGACGGCGCGCCGCCTACAACGACTTCCTCGCCGAGCACGGCGAAGCCCTTGAGGATCACGCCACTTGGTACGCGCTCGCCGAGCGGTACGGCCCCGACTGGCACACCTGGCCCGCGCCCCTGCGCGACCCCGCGTCGCCCCAATCCGCCCGCGCACGGCGTGAGTTGATGGATCGCGTCGACTTCCACTGCCGTCTCGCCTGGCTCACCGACGCCCAGCTCGCCGCCGCGCAGCGCTCCGCGCGCGACGCGGGCATGGACATCGGCCTCGTGCACGACCTCGCGGTCGGTGTGCATCCGGCAGGGGCCGACGCCTGGGCGCAGCAGTGGCACTTCGCCGCGGGCATGTCGGCCGGTGCCCCGCCGGACGCGTTCAACGCGCGCGGCCAGGACTGGGGCCTCCCGCCCTGGCGCCCGGACCGCCTCGCCGAGTCCGGATACGCCCCCTACCGCGCCCTCCTGCGCGGACTGCTCCGCCGCGCCGGCGCGATCCGCATCGACCATGTGATGGGGCTCTTCCGGCTCTGGTGGGTCCCGGAGGGCCGCGCGCCCACCGAGGGAACGTATGTCCATTACGACGCCGATGCGATGCTCGCCGTCCTCGCTCTGGAGGCGCACCGCGCGGGTTCTCTCGTCATCGGCGAGGACCTCGGCACCGTAGAGCCGGGTGTTCGCGAGACCTTGCAGCGGCACGGGGTGCTCGGCACGTCCGTGCTCTGGTTCGAGCGGGACTGGGCGGGTACGGGACGGCCGTTGCCGCCCGAGCGGTGGCGTGCGGACTGCCTGGCCACCGCCACCACCCACGACCTGCCCTCCACCGCGGCCCGTCTCACGGGCGAGCACGTCCAACTCCGCGACCGGCTCGGTCTTCTGACCCGCCCGGTGGCCGTGGAGCAGGCCGAAGCCGCGGCCGACGTGTCCGAGTGGCTCGCGCTGCTCTCCCGGCTCGGGATGCTGCCCGGCGGCGGCGGGAACGAGCAGGAGGAGATCCGCGCCGTGCACCGCTTCCTGCGCGCCACCCCGGCCCGCATGATCGGCGTATGGCTGCCGGACACCGTCGGCGACCGCCGCCCGCAGAACCTCCCCGGCACCTGGGACCAGTACCCCAATTGGCGGCTGCCGATCGCCGACGCCGAAGGCCGCCCCGTCACCCTGGAGGAACTCGCCGCGGCGCCGCGCCTGCACGCGTTCATGGACGTGTTCACGGACGCGTTCCGCGGACGCCGGGAACCCCGTACGGCACCCCCGGGCGCGCGGCCCGTTTAGCCATTCGCTACGTTGGCACCGTGGACAAGAAGAACGCTCTGCGCGCCGGTGCCCTGGCTTCCGGTACGACGCTGATGATGCTGCTCATGTCGTCCCCCGCGTTTGCGTACATGCAGGACGACGGTGACGACCCGGGTCCGGGCCTGAGCGTGGTCGAGACGCTGGGCCTCTATGTCGTGGCGCCCATCGTGCTGTTCCTGGTGATCGCGGGCCTCGTCATGGTCGGTGACAAGT